>CAIRCR010000388.1 GCA_903877065.1 uncultured Pseudomonadota bacterium | reverse complement strand
AGTCGAAGAACCTAAAAAAATTGAGCCGCCAAAATTTGTCGAGCCACCAAAACCTAAAGAAGATTTAGCGGCAAAACAGGCTGCTATCGAAGCGGCTGAGAAGGCGGCTGAAGCTGTAAAACACGCAGCGGCTGTAAAAGAAGAAGCTAAAAAAACTGCCCTGCGTGAAGAAGTGAAAAAAATCGAAGCTGAAAAAATGGAGGCTAAAAAAGCCGAAGAAAAAGCTGAAGAAATTAAACAATTGGCGAATGAAAAAGCACAAAAAGAAGCGGCTGTGAAAGCGGAAAAAATAGCTGCTGAAAAAGCTGAAGCACAAAAAGTCGAAGAAGCTAAAAAAGCAATTGAACGAGTCGAATCTAAAAAAGCCGATGACGCTAAAAAATCAGAACACGAAAAAGAAGCCGCCGCTGAAAAATTAGCCCATGAAAAAGCCGAAGCGAAAAAGGCTGAAGCAGAGGCTAAAAAAGCAGAGCATGAAAAACATGAAAAAGAAGCCACCGCTGAAAAATTAGCTTTTGAAAAAGTGGAAGCGAAAAAGGCAGAAATTGAAGCGAAAAAAGCCGCTGAAAAAGCAAGTGCCAAAGAAACCGCTGAAAAAGAAAAAGCGGAAAAACTTGTCGCTGAAAAAGCAGAAGCGAAAAAAGCAGAGGCTGACGCAAGAAAAGCCGCTGAAGCCGATGCAAAAAAAGAAGCGGCTAAAAAAGCAGAATCTGAAAAATTAGCCGCCGAAAAAGCTGCTAGAGATGCCGCTGCGAAAGCGGAGGCGGCTGCCAAACAAGCAAGCGAAAAGGCAGCTAGAGATGCTGCCGCAAAAGCTGATGCAGAACGTGCCGCAAATGAAAAAGCACGAGCCGATGCTTTAGCAAAGCAAGCCGCCGAACGTGAAGCGGCAAATCAAGCAAGAATTGAAGCTGCTAAGCAAGAAGCCGCCGCTGCAAATGCAAAAAATGCCCAAGCCGAAGCCATCGCCAAAGCAAAAGATGCAATTCAAAAGAAAGTGCGTAGTAAATGGTTTAAACCCCCCGTCGATAGTAATTTGAAGTGTACGGTTCGTGTAAAATTAACCTCAGATGGCTCGGTAATTGATGTGGAAATTATCAACAGTAGTGGTGACGAAATTTTTGATCGCTCTGTAGAAAACGCAGTCAGTAACGCTTCGCCTTTACCTGTGCCAGCAGATAAAGAATTATTTGCTAAAGAGTTCAAAACATTTACATTCAATTTCAAATTTGAATAAAAACAGATTAAAAAAAGAAGAGGATATTTCGTGAATATATTTAAAAAAATGATGTTAGCTTCCCTAATTGGTGCGTGTTTTGCGCCAACGGTGAATGCTGAAATGTCGATTGAAATTACAGAAGGTATTGAAAGTGCAATGCCGATTGCGATTGTGCCGTTTGCGTCACAAGGTGCGCCACTTGATGTGAGTAGCGTTGTGGATTCGGATTTAACACGCAGTGGTTATTTCAAAACATTGTCAGCACAGCAAATGCCAGCAAAGCCAACGTCTGAAGATGCTATTAACTTTCCGAGTTGGCAAGCGGTTAGACAAAATTACATTGTAATTGGACGTGTACAGCCAAATGGCGGTCAGTACAACGTTGAATTTCAATTATTTGACGTAGCGAATGGTTCACAATTGTTAGGCTATAGAATGTCATCATCGGCAAACGATTTGCGTAAAACAGCACATCACATTAGCGACATGATTTACGAAAAATTGCTTGGTAAAAAAGGCATTTTTAGCGGTCGAATTGCCTACATTACAACTACGCGCCAAGGTGATCAGAACAATCACAAAATAATGGTTGCTGATGCGGATGGCGCAAATGCACAAGCCATTGCAACCTCGATGGAACCGTTAATGTCGCCAGCATGGTCGCCTGATGCGAAACGAATTGCGTATGTTTCATTTGAAAAGAAAACCGCCGCTATTTACACGCAAACTTTGGCAACGGGACAGCGTGAACGAGTCGCAGAATTTCCTGGGATTAACGGCGCACCTGCATGGTCGCCTGATGGTTCAAAACTAGCAGTCACATTATCTAAAGATGGAAGTCCTGATATTTATATTTTGGATTTAGGTTCTCGTGATGTGACTAAATTAACGAAAAATCGGGCAATTGATACCGAACCAACATGGTCACCTGATGGTAGAAGTATAGTATTCACGTCAGATCGTGGCGGTAAACCGCAGTTATACTCAATTCCTGTGCAAGGTGGTGAGGAAAAACGTTTAACGTTCAGCGGCAGTTACAATGCGCGGGCGAGTTTTTCACCCGATGGCAAATTTCTTACCATGGTTCATGGCAATGGTGGCGATTATCGAATTGGTGTGATGGACGTGAACTCGAAATCAATTAGCGTGCTGACTTCAGGACCGCTTGATGAATCACCAAGTTTTGCACCAAACGGCAGCATGGTTTTATATGCTTCACGCAAAGGCAACACAGGATATTTATCTGCAGTTTCTATCGATGGTAGAATGCAACAAAAGCTCGTTTTTGATAGTGCTGAAGTACGCGAACCCGCCTGGTCACCTAAATAAAAAACTTTTTTACACTCTAATTTTGGGAAATAAACAATGAAATTGAATAAAACTTTGGCACTCGTTGCAATGATAAGCACATTAACCTTAGCAGGTTGCAGCTCTGATGAAGAAAAAGACGCAAGTTTAACCGACGGCAGTTTGAACAGTTCAAGCGGCATTAACGACGCGTCAACAAGCGGTTTTAATGATGGATCGGGCGTTAACGGAGGACGTTTTGGTGCGGGCGGAAAATATGGCGCACGCGGCGCAAATGGTTTGCCGCCAGAATTTAGCGATCCGAATAATCCACTTTCAAAACGCACGATTTATTTCATGCTCGACAGTAGCCAAATTCAGCAAGATTTTATTCCCGTGATTGCCGCTCATGCTCGTTATTTATTGGCAAATCCGAGCCAACACGTTGTTTTAGAAGGTAATGGTGATGAACGTGGTTCGCGCGAATACAACATTGCGCTCGGTGAGCAACGTGCAAAATCAATTGCGGGAATGTTGAAAGCACAAGGTGTTTCAGAAAGTCAGTTAGCGGTTGTCAGTTACGGGGAAGAAAAACCCGTCGCAATGGGGCATGATGAATCATCTTGGGAATTAAATCGTCGCGTGGAAATTGCTTACTAAATGAAAAAGTTATCTGCGCTTTTACTTTGCTGTGTTAGCACTTTGGCATTTGCTGATTCGATGTCGCTTGCTCCCGTGATTGATAATTCTGCTTATCCAACAGGTGTAGCGACCCAAGCACCTATTTCGACAGGCGTACCCATGAACAGTACGTTTGAGTTGATGACCCGTTTAGACGAGGCGCAAATTGAAATTCAACAATTAAATGGCAAACTCGAAGAGCAAGCCAATTTGATTGCTGAAATGAAAAAAAAGCAATCGGCAATGTACGCGGATTTTGATGAACGTTTGCAACAAGTTGAAACGAAATTGGGCGGCACGAAATCAGCTGTTTCGTCAGAGGCTCAAACAGCGAAAGAGTCAACACCCGTTGAAGCTGCGCCAGCACAAAAATCTACAGTTCCCGTGCCTTCGATTCCAGCGGTGCCTGCGAGCGGTCAACAAACTGCCGCAACACCTACAGACGAAAAGAAACAACAGTACTTGCAAGCCTTTGAGGCATTTCGTAACGGTCAAGTTACCGAAGCTATTACCCAATTCAATACGCTTTTAAACAAAGACCCAACGAATTTGTACGCCAACAACGCGCAATTTTGGTTAGGTGAAGCGTATCGAGTAAACAAAAACATCGATGCGTCGCGCAAAGCGTTCAGTTTAGTTTTAGAAAAATATCCAAACAGCGCGAAAGTGCCTGACGCATTGTTGAAACTCGGTACAATTGAAATGGATTTAAGAAATTTTGCAAAAGCCAAAGAGTATTTGACGCGCGTGATAACAGATTACCCCGCTTCAAAATCGGCGGAAGTTGCTGCAAAAAAGTTGCAACAAATTAACGGCACACCGTAAATGCTAAGAATTAGCGAAATTTTTTATTCTTTGCAAGGCGAATCAAATACCGTTGGATTTCCAACGGTATTTTTACGTTTAACAGGTTGTCCGTTACGTTGTAATTATTGCGACACGAGTTATGCGTTTTCAGGCGGTGTAAAAATGTCGATTGTCGATATTCTTGCCGAAGTTGAAAAATATAGTTGCACATACGTTTGTGTTACAGGCGGTGAACCTTTGGCGCAACTCGCGTGTTTAGATTTATTAACGCAACTCGCGGACGCAAATTTCAACGTTTCACTCGAAACCAGTGGCGCGTTAGATGTGTCCAACGTTGATACACGAATTGTAAAAGTGATGGATTTAAAAACACCAAGTTCGGGCGAATCGGAAAAAAATTGTTATGAAAATATAGATTTTTTAAATCAACAAGATCAGGTGAAATTTGTGATTGCAGGTGACGACGATTACGATTGGTCGAAAAAAATGGTGGAAAACTATAATTTATCGCAACGCTGTCAGGTTTTATTTTCGCCTGTTGTTCCACAGCAAAATCCAACCGAATTAGCCGAAAAAATTTTAGCCGATAGGTTGCCTGTGCGTTTTCAAATTCAATTACACAAATTTTTGTGGCAAGACGCACAAGGAAAATAACCCATGCAAAAAAAAGCGGTCGTTTTACTTTCGGGCGGTTTGGATTCAGTGACCGTTTTGGCAATGGCACAAGCGCAAAATTACGAATGTTTTGCACTGAGTTTTGATTACGGACAACGCAATAAAGCCGAATTAAAAGCGGGTGAAAAAATTGCGGCAGATTATGGCGTAACGCGAAAAGTCGTGAGTTTAGATTTAGGCGCAATCGGGGGCAGTGCGTTGACAGATTCTGAAATTGCTGTGCCACAAACTTTGGAAGCGGGCATTCCTGTGACTTACGTTCCCGCTCGAAATACGGTTTTTTTATCGTTAGCGTTGGGCTGGGCAGAAGTTTTACACGCTCAAGATATTTTTATTGGTGTGAATGCGGTTGATTATTCTGGTTATCCAGATTGTCGTCCTGAATTTATTGCCGCGTTTGAAAGGTTGGCAAATTTAGCCACAAAAGCAAGCGTTGAAGGCGAAGCGTTTAAAATTCACACACCACTCATTCATTTGAGTAAAGCCGAAATTATTGAATGTGGTACACGTTTAGGCGTTGATTATCGACAAACGGTTTCATGTTATTCTGCCAACGAAAATGGTGAAGCCTGTGGAACCTGTGATGCGTGCCGTCTACGCAAAGCTGGGTTTTTAGCGGCGGACGTTGGCGATTCGACACGCTACGCTTAATTTTTCAACAAAGTTTACAAAAGGTTTTAGCATTTTCTAGTTGTTTTTTATTTTTTAACTTAACCAAGAGGCACAACCATGAACAAAGAACTTTCAAGTACCACATTGATGTATTCGATTTTATCGGTCGAAGAAGGTGTAAACGTCCAAAAAAATTACCTCGAATCAGGTGAAATTTTAGAAGACGAAATTGAATACGAAGAGGAAATTTTGGGTGATTTAGAACAAGCCTTAATGGAACTTATCGACGTTTATAAAGTCCGTTGCAAACACGATCCTGAATTGCCTTCAATTGAAGAATTACTCAGCGATTTTGAGGAGTAACGAGTGATTATCCTTTATGGTTTAACGACTTGCAACACGGTCAAAAAAGCGCGACTTTGGTTTGATGACCATCAAATTGAATACAAATTTCACGATATTCGTAGCGCGGGTTTGCCCTTGGAATTGTTAAAACAATTTGCGGCACGGCTTGATGATTGGCAGGTTTTGGTAAATCGTAAAGGAATGACGTGGCGGAAATTGTCGCCTGAGCAACAACAACTTTGTGTGGAAATTGACACCGCGTTACCGTTAATTGCTCAAAATCGAACGCTAATGAAACGCCCTGTTATTGATAACGGGGCGATTTTATTGGTTGGTTTTGATACTAGAAAGTATGAAAAAACGTTGTTATGACAAATACTTTAGAACTGTTAAAAAATTTAATTCGCCGTGAATCCGTTACGCCAAATGATGCAGGGTGTTTAAATTTAATTGCTGAACGTTTAACGTCGTTGGGCTTTGTTGATGAACGTCTAAATTTTGATGATACGGAAAATATGTGGTTGCGTCGCGGCACAGTAGAGCCGCTTTTTGTCTTTTTAGGTCACACGGACGTTGTTCCAATTGGGGCGTTGAATTTGTGGGAATCACCACCGTTTGAGCCGACCATTCGTGACGGTTTGTTGTACGGACGCGGCGCGGCAGATATGAAAGGCGGTATTGCGTGTTTTATCACAGCCGTTGAACGTTTTATTAGCAATAACCCAAATCACATTGGCTCAATTGCTATTATGTTAACCAGTGACGAAGAAGGTGCGGCGACAAATGGGGTTGTGAAAGTTGTCGAAGTATTAGAAAAACGCGGTGACAAAATTGATTGGTGTTTAGTTGGTGAACCATCAAGTGACAAACAAGTAGGTGATGTCATTCGTGTGGGAAGACGCGGTTCATTGTGTGCAAATTTAACCGTTCATGGCATTCAAGGTCACGTTGCGTATCCAAAATTAGCTGATAATCCAATTCACAAAATCACACCAGCGTTAAATGATTTAGTGAATGAAGTTTGGGACGAAGGCAATGAATTTTTTCCTGCAACGTGTTTACAAATTTCAAATATTCACAGTGGCGCAGGTGCAGAAAATATCATCCCAGCAAATGCGAATGTGCAATTTAATTTACGTTTTAGTACAGAATTAACCGCTGAAGTGATTAAACAACGCACGGCAGAAATTCTAAATCGTCATGGTTTAAAATATGACATTATTTGGCGTTTATCGGGTGAGCCATTTTTAACGTCAAAAGGGGCGTTAATTGATGCCGCGCATTCTGCAATTAAAGTAGTGACTGGGTTTGAAACCGTTGATGATACAGGTGGCGGCACATCGGATGGACGTTTTATTGCGCCAACGGGCGCACAAGTTATTGAACTGGGTGCGTTAAATGTCAGCATTCACAAAGTTAACGAACACATCGGCGTTGCGGATTTGGACGTTTTGAGCAAAATTTATGAGCAAATGCTGGTTGATTTGTTAGAGGAAAAATAAAGACACCAACATCGATAACTTCAAACACTGCCTCTTAAAAACCATGTTCAACTACAGCCAAAAAGACCTTATCACCATCGACCCAAACGTTCATACCAGTTTAAAATGAACGCGAAACAATTATGTTTCAAACAGCAGTTTTAGAAGAGTAATTTCAACAACAATCGCTTATAAAAAAAATCTTAAACAAAACTTTTGGAGAGTTAGTTATATGAAAACGTTAAAAAAACAATTAAAACAAAATTTAACTTTTGGATTTTTCGGGGTTTTACTTTTTGCTAACGCTGTCAATGCAGCAACTGACCTTTCGGCACAGCAAAAATTTCTTGAAGCTAAAGTGATGAGCCACCAACAAGGAGCTGAACACGCGAATCATTTAACACCAGTTGAAGAAAGCAAAAAATTTCGCGGTATTTTTTATGGCTTTCTTCCTTGTGGGAATTGCAATGGCATTAAAGCAACCCTGTCTTTGAAAGATAACAACAATTATTTACTTGTCACACAGCCCGCAAAAGAATCGTCTAGAGAGTTTTACGAAAAGGGCAAATACATTTGGGATGATGAAACGAAACGTGTTGTTTTGATGCCGCGTGAAAATGCCGAAAGTACAAAGCAATACATCATCAAAGATGAAGGTACGTTGATTCAGCTTAACGACGATGGACAACCGTTCGCAGGTGAAAAAGAAAATAGTTACATTTTACGCAGAAGTGACACCGTAAAATCACGCGAAGTTCATATTCATTAAATTTCAAATAATCAAACACATATAACGTGTATTCACAATAAAATTAGGTTTTATGCAATCACTTCAACTCGCACGACAAGCTATTTTAACGCCAGCAAATATCCAAGATTCTGACATCGAAAAATTGATGAATCATCTGCTTAGTGCAGAAGTTGATGCTGCTGATATTTATTTTCAATCCAGTCACAGCGAATCGTGGGTACTCGAAAGCGGCATTGTGAAAGAAGGGCATCACAGTATTGAACAAGGCGCGGGAGTTCGTGCGGTTTCGGGTGAAAAAACAGGTTTTGCGTATAGTGATCGTTTAGAAATTGCTGTTTTGCTCGACGCGATAAACAACGTCAAAGCAATTACTCGTCAAGCTCAAAATGCACAAGTGAATTTGAAAGCAATCAACATGAATGCACGCGTTTTATATCCCGTATTGAATCCACTGAAATCACTTCAAGATCAACAAAAAATCGATTTCCTAAAACAACTCGACACGCAAACTCGTGCCATCGATTCACGCATCGAAGAAGTGATTATTAGCTTGTCGGGCGAACACGAGCATATTTTAGTTGCCAATCAAGACGGGCATTTATTGGCAGACATTCGTCCGCTGGTGCGTTTGAATGTGACGGTTATCGTGGTTGAAAATGGCAAGCGTGAACAAGGTAATGTGGGTGGCGGTGGACGTTGTGATTACACGATGTTTTTCGAGCAAGACACGGCATTAAATTACGCTCAAGAAGCGGTTCGTCAAGCACTCCTCAATTTAGGAGCAGGTGAAGCTCCTGCTGGAAATATGACTGTGGTTTTGGGTTCTGGTTGGCCTGGAATTTTACTTCATGAAGCAATCGGTCACGGTTTAGAAGGTGATTTTAATCGTAAAGGCACTTCGGCATTTAGTGGACGAGTTGGTGAACGGGTTGCGTCTGAATTATGCACCGTTGTTGATGATGGCACATTGTACGGACGACGAGGTTCCTTGAGTATTGACGACGAAGGCACACAAACTGAAAACACGGTGTTAATTGAAAATGGCATTTTAAAAGGCTATATGCAAGACCGATTAAATGCACGTTTAATGGGCGTAAATCCAACAGGTAACGGGCGACGTGAATCTTACGCACATTTACCAATGCCACGAATGACTAATACTTATATGCTCGCAGGACAGCATCATCCTGATGAAATTATTGCGTCCGTTAAAAATGGTTTGTACGCGAAAAATTTTTCGGGTGGGCAAGTTGATATAACTTCGGGTAAATTTGTATTTTCTGCCAGCGAAGCGTATTTGATTGAAAACGGTAAAATTACACGCCCTGTCAAAGGTGCAACGTTAATTGGTAATGGACCTGACGTTTTGACAAAAGTTTCAATGGTCGGCAACGATTTAGAGCTTGATAGTGGTGTTGGAACGTGCGGCAAAGACGGACAAAGTGTGCCAGTCGGTGTTGGTCAACCTACTTTGAAAATCGACGGTTTAACCGTTGGTGGTACACAGATTTAACGACAAAATATTCATGAAATTTACAAAAATGCACGGCTTAGGCAATGATTTTGTTGTCATCGATGCCATCAATCAACGCATTGCATTGACTCCGAAAAAAATTCGTTTGATGGCGAATCGTCACACGGGAATTGGTTTTGATCAGCTTTTAGTTGTGGAAAAAACAAGTCAACCGAATGTAGATTTCAAATATCGAATTTTCAATGCGGACGGTAGCGAAGTCGGGCAATGTGGCAATGGCGCACGGTGTTTTGCACGATTTGTGCGTAATAAAAAATTAACCGATAAAGATGAAATTGTTGTTGAAACAAAATCAGGACAACTTGTTTTGAGTTTTGATGAAAATAATTTAATCACGGTTAATATGGGCGTTCCACGACACTTGCCTGTGGAAATTCCATTGATTGCCCAGCAAGAAGCACGTTTTTATACTGTCAACGTGAATGGAACAGAAAAAGCCTTTGGCGCAGTTTCAATGGGAAATCCGCACGCAGTTTTGCAAGTAAACGATATTAAAACCGCTCCCGTTGAAACGATTGGTGCGGCTCTTGAGAGTCACAATATTTTTCCTGAACGTGCCAACATTGGCTTTATGCAAGTTTTAGACAAAAACGCAATTAAACTGCGTGTTTATGAACGTGGGGCGGGTGAAACGCAAGCCTGTGGAAGTGGCGCGTGTGCGGCGGTTGTGATTGGAATTGAACAAAATTTATTAAACAACACCGTGCGAGTTGAATTGCCTGGTGGAGAATTAAACATTAGTTGGGCAGGACGCGGTGAACCCGTTTTTATGACTGGTGCGGCGGTTTCTGTTTTTGAAGGATTTATTACGTTATGAGTGACGAATTAGAAATACCTGCAAAAAAAACACGCACACCGCGTGTTGCAAAGCCAAAAGAAACCATTGAAAAAATTCCTAAACCGAGAATTGTTAAGGCAAAGCCTGAAAAAATAAATGAAATAACCGCAACACAAGTTGCTGATTATTTACAAGCGCATCCCGATTTTTTTATTGAACACGTTAATTTGTTGGAACATTTAAGCATCCCACATCCAAGCGGTGTGGCGGTATCACTGATTTCTAAACAATTGGAATTGTTTCGTTCACGTTCGCAGGAAATGGAAAATCAACTGACCGAATTGATTGAAATTGCGCGTGATAACGACACGTCTGTTAATCGAATGCACAAACTAAATTTGGCTTTATTTGACGCGATGACGTTAGAAGATGCTGTGACGAATTTACATATTGTGTTATCGGATTATTTTTTGACTGATTTTGTCGCGATTCGGTTGATTCAAAACGTGCCAAATTCAGATTTGGACGGGCTTTTCATTTCACCTGGCAGCAACGATTTAAAACCCTTCGATAATGAATTGCGAACAGGTGTGCCAAGTTGCGGAAAACCAACTTTGACACAAGCTCGTGTGCTGTTTGGCTTTCAGGCAAACGAAGTTAAATCGTGTGCAATTGTTCCCATGTTATTTACAGGGTTGGAAGGTTTACTTGCGATTGGTAGCCGTGATGAAAACCGTTTTCACGCAAGTATGGGGCATTTATTTTTAACGCAAATGAGCGAAGTGATAGCCACGCGCCTCATTACTTTATTACAAACTCACTAAAGAATTTTTTGTCGTGACACTACTATTTTCATATCTCAAATTGTGTTTTTTCAAAGGTAATCCTGTTGATTTAATGCCTAGTCGTGCTTTTTCGCGTAGCTGCATTATTTTTTATTTGATTTCAGGCATTATTGTTGAAGGCTTAATCGCTGATATTGCAGACGGAACACTTGAGGTGTCATTGCGAACAATCATGGCGTTTTCATCAGTTGCCACATTCTTGTTTTTTCAAAAAAACATTTTGCTTTTTCAGCGTGTCTTTACCGCAATTTTTGTGTGTGAAAACTTCATTATGACGTTAGCGATTTTGTGCGAAGTGTTGGATTACGCCTTAATACACGTCAATTACGAATACCGCGAAATCATTGGAATTAGTGCAGCAGCATTTTTAGTTTGCTGGTATTTAGCAATTGTCGCTTACATTTTGCGGCGTTTTTTTGTGTATGGGATAGGAAAAAGTGTGTTACTGGCATTTAGCTATTTCATATTAACTTATGGCATTCCCATGCTTTTCATGGATATTTAATGTTACGTCTAGCAAAAACTTTTTTCCCTCTTTTGAATTTTAGGATACCCACACATGAAAAAAATCGCATTAAATATTCACAACATCAGCTGTTTGACTGCTGTAATCGTTTTATCACTTCCTTTGTTGTCTGGTTGCGTCACGGTTGGACATGAATTTCCAGCAGGGCAAGTTTCAAGTATCAAAATCGGTGAATCTACCCAAAATGACGTAACCAATTTATTTGGTACACCTTGGCGTACAGGCATTGAGAACGGTTTAAAAACGTGGACGTATGGGGATTACAATTACAGTTTGTTCGGCAACGGAAATTCTGAAGATTTAGTGATTCGTTTTAACAAAAATAACGTCGTTTCTTCGTACACGTTTAACAGCACGAAACGTTCTAAATAATTCATGCAAGCCATCGCCGCAAAACAACTCGATAATTTTTTAAGACAACTTGAAATTGAACAGCGTGTTTCAGTTCATACGCTGAAAAGCTACCAGCACGATTTATGTCAATTGACTAATTTTTGTAGCAAGCAAAAACTTTCTCATTGGTCAGAATTGAAGCCAAACGATATTCGACAACACATCGCAAATCGACATCGACAAGGTCTAAGCAGTAAAAGTTTACAACGTGAATTGTCTGCAATGCGTGGTTTTTATAATTATTTATTGAAAAATAATTTGGTAACACTCAATCCCGCTCAATACGTCAAAGCACCAAAATCAACACGCAAATTACCTAAAACGTTAGATGTTGATCAAGTCGGTGGATTGCTTGATGCGGGCGCGGATTCCGTTTTAGAAGTGCGTGATTTAGCGATGTTTGAATTATTTTATTCGTCAGGTTTGCGATTGAGTGAATTGGTTGATTTGAATTTATCGGATTTAGATTTAGCAGATAAATTGTTGCGTGTTCAAGCAGGGAAGGGTGGAAAGGCGCGGATTTTACCTATTGGTAGCAAAGCAATTATCGCTATTAAAAATTGGTTAAAACATCGTGTGGCTCGTTCAGAAAACGAAAAAGCTGTTTTTATTTCAATACGCGGCGACCGACTTTGCCAACGCAGTGTCCAATTACGTTTGGCGCAATGGTGTATAAAAAAAGGTGTCCCCGAACACGTCCACCCTCATATGTTGCGACATTCCTTTGCTAGCCATTTGTTGCAATCGAGTCAAGATTTACGAGCTATTCAAGAATTGCTCGGACACAGTAGCATTAGTACCACGCAAATTTACACGCATTTAGATTTTCAACATTTAGCGAAGGTCTACGATAACGCGCACCCAAGAGCGAAAAAAAAGCCCGTTTAGCTGCGCCAAAAACAGTAAAAACCTGCTACTATGCGCCACACTTTTAAAAATAAAATCATACAAATACATCTTCTTACAAGGTTCGAATTATGGCGACAATTGAAAAAATATCACACATAAAATCAAAAGGTACAGGTTGGATACTTGGTGCTTTAACGCTAATTGTGGTCATCGTAATGCTTGCATTGGGTCAATGGTGGGGGCGTGAACCTGTGCAATTCAACATTTTGGAATCGGCAATTTCGCAAGCAGAACTTACAGCAGAATCACACACCGAAGGTGAAGCTCCCAGTTACGAAGTTTTAGCGGCTGATTTACCTTTAGGTTATACCTACACCGCAACTTTGGCACATATTGCAGACACGCTTTTAAATAAAAGCGGCGGTTACATTAGTAATGATATTGCTCCACCAGGTGTATTTCTTGATAACGTTCCCAGTTGGGAGTTTGGTGCATTAGTTATGTTGCGTGACGCAACTACCGCATTAAGAAACCATTTTGCTCGTGATCAGTCTCAATCAGAACAAGATCCCGATTTGGCAATTGCAGAACCGTATTTTTATTACGAGCCAAATTCTTGGGCATTGCCTGCAACCGAAGCTGAATATGAAAAAGGCATTCAAGCCTTGCATAAATATATGGCACGATTGAAAGATCCTGGCGCAAGCAAAAAAGCACAGTTTTATTCGCGTGCCGATAACTTGTGGCAATACACCGAGGTTGTCATTAAACGTTTAGGGGATTTATCTACTCGATTAAGCTCGAACGCTTCAAGTAGCAACTTTGCTCCTGGTTTAACTGAATTAGAATTAGAAGATGCGAGTGGCAAAGTTGCCGCAAAAGTACCCTGGATGGAAATTGATAACGTATTTTATGAAGCGCGTGGCGCGAGTTGGGCTTTATTACACATTTTACGGGCGATTAAACACGATTTTCACGATATTTTGCTTGATAAACGTGCCATGCGAACCGTCGATGTTATGATTCGTGAATTAGAAAATAGTTTAACGCCAACAATGAGTCCAATGGTTTTAGACGGTAGCGGTTATGGCTTATTTGCTAACTATTCATTGTCAATGGCGAACTATATTGCGCGTGCAAACGCCGCAGCTCTTGATTTACGCGATATTATGAACAGAGGTTAAAACGATGGACGAACAAATTAATATCCATTTATCGCAACCACGAACGTGGAAACGTATGTTTTCAATGTTGCTCTTTGCAGTCGTTTTAACGTTTGTTCGTTCGTTAGCGTGGGTCATTGTGGTCTTGCAACTCTTTTTCGTATTATTTACAGGCGAAAAAAATAACAATATTTTAGATTTCGGGCGAAGTTTGGCAACTTATGCTTACCATATTTTGTTATTTTTGACGTTTAACACGGAAACATTGCCTTTTCCGTTTTCACCGTGGAATGTCACTGCAGAGTTGAAATTTCCTGAATGAAGGTAAATTTTTAAGGGCAGCGAGTTTTTTGTAAACACGATCCCTTTAAAAGTGTGATAAAGCCGACATTCCGCACCCCTATTTTGAAATTCTGGCATTT
>CAIRCR010000387.1 GCA_903877065.1 uncultured Pseudomonadota bacterium | reverse complement strand
TCTCCGTAGTCAGAGAATTCGTCTCTAGGTGAATATCCCAGTGAAGCACTGTTACAAGAATCGTAATTGACTTTGAAAAATTATTGTTACTCAATGGCGCGTTACCATTGTCTATCATGTACCAATAGTAACTTTCATATAGTTTTTGTGGAGCATGACTGCGTTCTATTGGTTTTGTACCGACCAGCAAGTTTGTGGATGCTGAGAAAACCAAACAGTCATCAATCCACGCAATTATCTTATTTGTCGCCACCAGATGTTTTCGCATTGAATCCTTCAATCCACTGGTCACGCTTCTCAATCGACCAAGCGCCTCAACTTCAGTCATTGCCAACACCCAGTTAAACAGTCCGCCTAACTCATCAAACATAGCAGACTCAATTCCCTCAGGTAGGTGATTCCATTTCGCTTTCTCTTCATCTGTAACAACACGATTAAATGTTATTGGAAAACGTCGTCTGGATAACCCTGTTGTATAATCTGACGATTGCAGAGGTTGATTCGCCACCACTACAATAAAGCCGTGATAAGTGAACGGTGGAGCCTTTTTTATATTCTTTTCTTCAAACCTAAGTTCGTCCCCACCAGTTGCTTTTTTCAAATTTTCACAAGATTCTGAATAGGCTTTTGAGTCATTGATCAGAACTAAACGTTTGCCATAAAAACTTGCACATTCAAACCGATTATTCTCTAATTCCTGTAAATCCGTCACGGTAACATTAGTACGACCGATAAACTCTTGTAGCAACCTAATTAAAGTGCTTTTACCTGTACCGCCTGAGCCTGTTAATTCAAGAAACTTTTGAACTTTGGCGCCATCCCCTATTAATATCATTAGAAAAAAAGCACGAATATCTTCAATCTCATCATGGTTCAAACCACAATCAATGAACCATTGCTGGATAACTGGCATTGTTGCGGTGGGATCATAGGCATAAGGTAATTGCCAACAAAAATCAAACTTATCACTATACGGCACTAACTGTTTCTCTTTAACATCATAGATGCCATTTGCCAATGGGACGAAATCAGTTCTATTTTCCCAAGTGGGTGCGGGAATGTTTTGCGTCAATAATTTAATAATACTCGTCTGTTTACTTGCATTAAAACCGTCAACACATTCCTTAATCTTAGTGTTTATAAAAGGTGTCACTTTATACTCAAACTCTTTAAACCACGCGCCACCTTCAGGAGGTCTTGCATACCATTGTGAGTTGAGTGAATCAAAGCATAATAAACCTTTAACTTCGTCTGCAATGTATAACGCAATATGAGAGTCATGCAATTTATCAGGCATAGGGTTCATATTTTGATGTAAATAATAATTCTCTTCGCCATGAGCAAATGTGTGGATAAGTGGCTTGTCTTGATTTGAATATATAACAGTTTTCCCAACAATATCTTCTAGTGGATGAACACAAGCAACTTCATGATACTTTTTACGATCATTTAATATTTCTTGAACTGTAACCACTTCACCAGACTCGAGTTGTATCGTAAATTGACCATACAAATCGTTATTCACTGCTTTATTGGCAATTCTATTCACTTGTTTGTCTGATAGGTCAGGAAATTTTTCTTTTATGGCAACACCTTTATCATTTAACCATTTAGTTCTAACCATATCTGCCTGCATCGCCACCGAGGCTTTCAAACCTTCAACAACAACTGTGTACTTCATACGTTCAGCCTCTGTTAGCGGTTTAATAGCGTTTGCCTCTAATAGCCCACCATCGTAAATTTTATGTTGTTTAACTTGAGTTATGGCGCAATGAGTTAATATTGCCCCCCCTTCAAACACAGGTTGATTTGAAGATTTAAGAGCCGGATCCACAAGTGAGTTTATTTTAATACTACCTGATAGGGTCACCATCGGAAAAGCATAGCCTGCTAACACAGAACGTACATGCAGTATCTCAATGATTATGCTGTTATTTATTGCTGTATCCACCGGTATGTAGGTGTGGATACCTTTCAACCCAGAGTCCACGCTATTGTAGGCAACAAAACTACTGGCTGAACTTATGCAGAATTTCATAGCGGATTCGAACGCCGGTTCAATTTGCGTTAATGCACAAATCAAATCGTCATAATCATTAAGTCCATCGTACTTTTCAATAGAATCCGTATCTATAATCAACAGACCCGCTTTATCCGTAAAGGGGAACAATTCTTTGGCTCGTGTGGCGTCTTTTGGACATTCACCCGAGGTTAAACTTTCGTGCACGCCTTGAGTTATGAATTCACCTGCCACCATTGAAAGGACATAATTTGGCAATTGATTATACGGAATGTTAATTGTTTCAAATGTGCCATGATAAAAATTTCCGGCAGTTGATTTAGTGAGTACACCATTAACCAATCCATAGGATTTGCATGACTTTTTGTCAGCATCCACAAACTTAGTAAAACTAATGTTTGTGTTATTGTCTGTATTTACTTCTTTGTTAAGCATATTAAACTCCTTTTAATACGAGTCCGTTTTGAATCATACTTCACAACAAATGATAAATACCTAAGGGTCAGGTCATTCATCTATTATTGCTAGAGTACGAATTCCAATCGGTACTCTAGTTATATTATCTTGTTAAATTTGCATCGCGTACTGCTAAGCAGTTTTTCATCCACGACTCTACCTCATCCTCATCCCAAGCAACGCATCGGTCACTTAATTGAAGTTGAGTCGGAAATTCACCTTTTGATATTGCGCAATACACCGACGCCTTCGGCAATCCTGTTTTGGCAATCACATCTCTGATTCTTAGAAACTTCATATCTATTCTCCTTTGGAAAAGTTCAGTCCGTATTGGACTCAACTTTATTTATCCAAATTGAATATAAAGTTAAATTTTTCCTTCAGTAGCAAAAACCAGTCCAGCGCACGTGCGATTTAAACCCCATAAATTCACTTATATTGCTTCTTTAAGCCAATTTAACGAACCATCCCTTGCAAAAGCATTAATTAAACCTAACTTACCTTAAAGGCATCATAGAACGCATTTAATGCATGCTTATTTTGAATAAATGTACTACTTGGATAAATAATGTAGTACCAAACCAAGTAATAACCATAAGGAGAGAGATAAATGAAGAATGACGACGACAATCCGAAATGCAAACTTCGGACGCATAAAACGATTCGAATGACATCAACGATGGCACATACCCTCGACGCGCACGCACGCACCCGCGACCTCACCTCATCAGAATTGATCAGAAAGTTACTCAACGAGTCGATCGACAGAATTTTGAGGGATTAACATATGCGCTACAGCGAGTTTGCTAGGAAAAAACCACATGAATTTTTACTGTTCACAAAAAATGGTAAGCCGGAAATTATTGATAAGGATAAGGATCACTCTATGAAATACAAAGAATTTGCCAATGCATTACCAGCAGAACCATTGCTGTTTCCTAAAAAATGTAAATCCCCCATTATTAACGGTGATCCAGAAAATTATCTAGACGACGATGAGTTTCTTGACCACTTGACTGTTGCTGAACTCAAAAAACTCCTGATTCGTCATTTTATTGAACATAAAAACTGACCGTATCCATAACAATGTCATCAGAAAATGCAGTTATTGAAGTTATTGCTTGCAGTATTCTCCGTACCTTTTCAAACAGTTTATGCCAGTTCAGCAACAGTCATTCATGAGTTTAATAAACAGTAATTTGACTGCTAAGCCACATCATTTGACATTACACAAGCAGGTTGCTTGGTGGTCATTCAATC
>CAIRCR010000386.1 GCA_903877065.1 uncultured Pseudomonadota bacterium | reverse complement strand
AAGCCTCAAGGTTCAAAAGTTATTTTGTCATTGAGAGCGTTAATTCAATCCAACGGACGATGGCAGCAGTTTTGGGAAAAAGTAGATCAATTTGGAACTCAAGTTTGCGTCTAATTCCACATTAAATGGAATCAGCACCCTTTTACTTTTATTTCCTCGTGCAGAATTTTATCTGGTATAGAACCTGCAAAAGTTAGTTAACTTTAACTTTAAAAAGAGGAAATTAGATGAGCATCAATGCAATAAAAAAGCCGTTACCTACAACAAAAAAGGTAGGAAATAAACGGTCTCTCTCCACTGAAATTTTGCATATTTTAGGTCGAAAAAGTAGCAGTGTGATGATTGTTGCTGGAGCTTGCTTATTTGGTTCGGGTTATAGCGTTGCAGCTGAAGATATTCAAAGCGATCCCGCAGCAGAAGTCGCCGATTTAAAACAAAAATTAGCCAAAGCTGAAAAGAGACTAAAAAATAAATCTGCAAGTGCAAATTCACAATCTGATACCGCTAATGCAAATCCGACAGAAAGCAACAATACAGCGGCAACTATTGAAACGAAACCCCCTGAAGTTGAAGCTAAAAATTTATCCGAAGTTGTTGTAACGTCACGACGTAAAGAAGAAAAACTGCAAGATGTTCCGATTCCAATTTCGGTCATTGGCGGGAAAAATCTTGAGCGTGATAGAACTTTAGATATTCAAGATTTAACCAAACGCGCTCCAGGTCTTACCGCGACAACACCCAATGCCAGAAGAACAGGGGTTTCTATTCGCGGTATTGGTAAAGCCAGCGGCAACGACAGCATGGAAGCCGCTGTTGGCGTAATGATTGACGATGTTTTCATGAGTCACGTTGGAATGACTTACCAAGATTTTACCGATTTGGATCGTGTTGAAGTGTTGCGAGGACCGCAAGGAACGTTGATGGGAAAGAATACGACTATCGGCGTACTCAATTATGTGAGTAAAGCCCCAAGTTTTACGCAACAAGGCACGATTGAAGGTGAGGTTGGTGGAAATCAACAAACAGGGATATTACCTGGTGCGTTCAAAATCAAATCTTCTTACAGCAATGCAATCGTTGATAATTTGCTCGCCTTTCGTGGTTCGATGTTTATCAACAATCAAGACGGTGATATTCATAATATCAATCCAGTTGGCGGCACAATCAACGAACGAAATCGTTATGGCGGCAAATTACAATTTTTATTCACGCCTACTGACAATCTAAAGTTTAAAGTCACAACCGATTATGCCGAAGGCAGGGAAAGTAGCAATGTAAAACCAGCTATGTACGACCCCGCAAATTTTGCAAATGGTGTATCCAGAACGGCAAACGATGGACTCACATTTTCTTCACGACTTCAACGTGATTATTTTGGTGGATATAGACCTATTATCGGGGCGCAATCATGGAATCAAGATGATTTAGGTCAAGCGCAACCATTGATTACTAAAAATGGTGGTATTTCAGGCAAACTCGATTGGGAAGTTGGACCTGGCACGCTCACATCAGTGACTGCTTATCGTCAATTGCATTTTGATGCAAAAAATGACAGTGACGAAACAAAGTTCGACATCAACAGAGGCGGTACGCTTGTTGATACATCCCAATATTCTGAAGAATTACGTTATGCGTGGTCGCCAACGAAATGGTTAGATAATCAAACAGGCGGATTCTTTATGCACACGGAAACAGATTCTTTATCTCGTACTTTATACGGACAAGATGCGGGAGCATTTTACGCGAATAACAAGCAATATGCGGCTTTAAATACGGCAGCAAACCGTAATTTATTAACTTCATCGCTAAACAATGTGTATTCAACAACATTGACAACACCAGCTACAGACAGCTTTGCTATTTTCGATCAAGCAAATATTCATCTCACCGACAAAGCAACATTAACGTTGGGTGTGCGCGAAACGTTTGAAAGTAAAACCGCAGGGACAGAAAAAGAGGCAAATTACTATGATGGTAGCTCCTTACAATCGACAGGCGATAAAAACGCTGATGCAATTCGTAGCGGACAATTAAAAAATAGTTATGCTTATAGAAATGCGAACGGTCTTGACGCATGGTCAACGTCATGGCTTGCAAATCCTAGCTACAAAATCAATGACAACCTCATGGTTTATACATCGGCAGCGGGTGGTCAAAAATCAGGTTCAATTCAATTCAATAGTTCTGATGGCTCAACACTTTATGTAAAACCTGAAAAATCTCTTGATTTTGAATTAGGTGCAAAAAGTTTGTTTTTGAATAAACAGGTAATGTTAAACGTGAACCTTTACCACACGACTGTTACCGATTATCAAGCAACGACGAGCGTCGTTGATTCAACAACATCAACAGGTTATCGATCTCAATTAGGTAACATTCCTGAAATTACAGCAATGGGTGTTGAAGTCGATTCTGCATATTATCCGACATCTTATTTAACCTTTAATGCGGGGGGGGCGTTTAATCATGCGACATATACCGATTGGCATACGGCGACTTGCCCAACAGAAATAACAACCGCTGCAGTGTGCGATAACACAGGAAAACAAGTTGTTGGTGCGCCTGAATTAACAGGAATTTTTGGCATTGATTTGCATAAACCAATGGGCTTTGGTGGTCTAACGGGTCATGCGTGGGCAAACTCTGTGATTCGTTCATCTCAAAATCTTGAAGCGCAGTTGTCGGCGTGGGGCAAACAAGATGCTTACCAAGTTACTGATTTAGGCATCGGTTTATTCACGGGTCAGAAAAATAAATACGAAGTCAATCTGATTACGACCAACGTTTTTGATACCCATTACACAACGAGTATTAACAACTTTAGTAACACGGGAACTGTCGGCTATGACGGTATTTGAGCGCGTCGTTACGTTGGCTT
>CAIRCR010000385.1 GCA_903877065.1 uncultured Pseudomonadota bacterium | reverse complement strand
GTCATGCTTTCAATTCAGTAAAAAGTCGAACATCGCGTTAAACGTATATTTTCGCCCCGTTAGTGTCGGAACCCCTGTAACAAATAAACTCCAAAGAGTACCTAAACCAATATCATTGGTTTATGCAACACCAGAAACAGAACCCAGTGACAATAAGCCCATTCCAATGATTAACGTGATAATTTTAAATGCAGTCATAAAATTTATAATAACAATTCAATAGTATTGTCTAAATTCGGATAAATAAACTGATAATCCAATTCTTTAATTTTTACTGATGATACACGTTGTCCACTAATAACTAACTCTGCACGTTCACCGAGTATTAACTTTAAAAACCAAGCTGGGATATTAAAAAAAGCAGGTCGAGAAAGTTTGTTTGCAAGTATTGTTGTAAATTGCTTATTAGTGACTGGCTCTGGGGCTATCATGTTATATGCACCTTGAGCTTTTTCGTTATTGAGTAACCTAATCAAAATTTCCACATAATCATCAATATGAATCCAACTCATCCATTGTTTTCCATGACCAATACAACCTCCAAGTCCTAGTTTGAAAGGCAGCAGCATTTTTTTAAATAATCCACCAGATGAATCTAAAACTAAGCCTGTCCGTAAAATACAAACTCGAATGTTTGCTTTTAATGCTTCATTTTCCCAAGCTGAACATAACTCTGCGCCAAAATCAGAACCAACAGAAGTGGTTTCATCTACAATAACATCGCCTGTATTTCCGTAATAACCAATTGCTGAACCACTAATTAACACTTTTGGTTTCTGATTTGCCGCCTCAATATGTTTCACTAATTCTTGTGTCAAAGAAACACGGCTATCCCATAAACATTTTTTACGTTTTTCTGTCCATGTCTTATCGACAATCGGTTCACCTGCTAAATTTATTACCGCATCATAAACTGTTTCGGGTTGCCATTCACTTAGAGATAAAATTGCCTTGCACTGTTTAGGAACAACGGAAGGTCTACGAGTTAAAATTGTCAAATCATGTTCTTGTTGAAGTAACGCAGAACATAACTTTTTTCCAATTAAACCAGTACCACCAGTAATTAAAATTTTCATCTTATTTCCAACCAACTTTCCAACAAGAACAATCTTTTAATTCTTTCCAATACATTTGATAAATATGCCTATTGATTACAGCCTCTAAATCACAAGAAATAATTACTTCATTTTCATCACGAATAAGTTTAGTCACTATAAAATGACGTTCTTTTTGTTTAGGTTTAATTGCTGTCCACTTAGACATCATCAACTTTTCAGGATTGATTTTATTCATTTTTTACTGTGATTGAAGTTTTTTCAATTCTTTAGCTACACGTTTTGCATCCATAGCAGGGTCAACATCATCGTCAATTTGACGAACTGTTAAAGACGGGTCGATAATAAATGTCCAACGTTTTGCTGCTGTGACAATTGGCATTTTAACGCCATACGCCTCGGTGACTTTCGCATCAGGATCAGAAAGCAGTGTAAAAGTGAGTTGGTGTTCTTTGTGGAATTTTTGCAAAGCCTCAATATCATCTGTGCTAATACCAAAAACATCGGCATTTTCGTTTCTAATAGTTTTAATGGCATCACGAAATGCACACGCTTGTGTGGTACAACCTGGAGTACCCGCTTTAGGATAAAAATACAGAACTGTCCAGCCTTTCCCCTTACGACTTGCTAAATCTAATGTACTACCATCTTGTGCTTGGAGTTGAAATAAAGGAGCTTGCTGACCAACACTTAATTTCTCTGCATGAGTAAGCTGCATAAAAGCAAGTAATGACGACATAAGAATTCCTTTTTTAATTAGTGAACTAAACATAAAAATCTCTCATATAAAATCTAAAAATTTTTGAATCACCCTCACGAGATCGAGCAAATTTAAATGGTTAACGTTGAGTATAAAAATTTTTACCGTGAATTTTTACGATGGAAATTAACGTAACGTATTCGTCGCTTGCCTTATTTCTTAGCATTATTCCTAAACAGCAAATTTCCTCCCAATTCCAACCTTTTTAGCCAAAACGTGAAATGCTTCTGGAACTTCATTTACAACACGCAACAACTTATCCATTGATACTAACTGTGCAACATCATTATTTTCATATTTTGAAAAGGCTACTATTCCACCACCGAAAATAGTAGCGGCTTCAAGCACCTTATAATTCACTGTACAAATTATTTTTGCTTCATCAATCTATCAAATTCAGTTTTCATTTCAGTTTCGTTAGGCAAATTTTCTGGAACTGGCACGGGAGAATTTTTTAATGATTCATCTAGTTGGCGTTTCATTTCCCTAGCTTGTTTCACAGATTCTTCACTAATTTTGACCATTCCAAAAACTGAATCCCCTTCGGTACACGTTAAAACATCTATTGCACCCACCAATTTTTTATCATCTGACTTAAATAATGGGTCGGTTAGCAATAATGCTCGTGCATTTATTCTGGCTTCACTTTCTGCTAATTCAATCGAACTATTTGCAATCACTTTTGCAACAGCAAGCGTAATCTCGACATTTTTATCATCATGAATTTTACTCAAACCAATCGGGTGATGTATAGTGGACCCCATTGGCTAGACAATTTTTAGCTGAATTTAAGATGGTATCGCTTGTGTTGTAATAGCGGATTTACTTCCGCATAATTTCTTCAGTT
>CAIRCR010000384.1 GCA_903877065.1 uncultured Pseudomonadota bacterium | reverse complement strand
GTTGTAACGCCAACCGACACTGCCCGTCACATAATCGCCGAACGCTTGATTTTCGTCCCAACGCACCGACGCATTTACAAAATGGTCATCAAACAAACGACTGTGTAATTCACCAAAAACGCCTACATCGTAACGAGAAGACTCAGCGTATTTTGTAAAACTGTCAATTTCGTCCAAGCGATAATCAGAACCCACAATAATTTGATGATTTTCTGACATCGTAAATTGGTTTAGCCAACTCGCATTCCAGCGCGTTGCATCAAATCGACTGTCTAATTGATTATTTGAAAAAAGAAAATTATCGCCTTGATCAAGGCTTTGCCCTAAACGCACACTCGAACGCCAATTTTGCATAATATCCAAACCACCCATGATACTTGCGACTTGGTTCACAAAATTGGTTTTATTGTAATAACCATCGTAATGTGTCGTGCCTTCGTTGTGTAAAAATGATGCTTCAAGCTCGGCATTGTTATCAAAATGATGACCAACTCGTGCATTCACCGCAGTATTTTTATAGCCGTCTTTATCGGGTTGTTTTACGTCGCCACCCACGTCAAAACCATCCGTGTCAAAATGTGACGCACTTGCGCTGTACCAGCTGTTATTTAATTTTCCACTGATTGAACCCGCAGTGCGGTGTGTGTAAAACGAACCGCCGCCAGTATCTAGCGTCATTTGTGGCGTGTCAGTTTCGCTACCTTTGCGCGTAAAAATTTGAATCACACCACCGATAGCTTCAGAGCCGTACAAACTCGATTGTGAACCACGAATAATTTCAACACGTTCAATTTGGTCAATCGGAATAAATTCAAATTGTGTAATCCCTGCTGTGACTGAACCGACTTTGATGCCATCAACTAAAACTAAAACATGAGTGGAATTTGTACCACGCATAAAAACACTGGAAGTTTGCCCATAACCGCCGCTTTGAGTGACATCAATACCAACCGTTCCGCGTAATAATTCGGGAACAGATTTGGCTTGCAAGCGTTCAATATCGTTGCGGGTATAAACCGTTGCCGCTGCGGATAAAGTATTTTTAGCGACTTCTGAGCGTGTTGCCGTAACAACCATTTCGGATAAATTTTCGGGGAGTTCTTGAGCGTGTAACGTGCCGCTCAACACCAGTAAAGAAGAAAAGATGACTTTTTGCATTTTGATTTTGCCCTTTGATGCGCCGCCCGCGCATTTTGTAAATAAAAGTGGACAGCAAAGGACAAAAGAAGACAACGTAAAACGGCGTGTGATTGTGTCTACTTTCAAACACAGCCCTCCGCTGTTTCGAATAATAAACCTTTAGGCCGGTCTCCTGACTTATAAGCGGTTGTAAAACCAACGTTCTTTGTCTTCCCATAAATCCACAGTGACATAAAAAAGAACGCTTAACTTAATTTACAGTTGCGGGGGCAGTTTTGGTATTACACCAAATTCCCGTTTAATCGACACCAAAAATGCCGACACCTAAAAGTGAGCGCGGATTATAGGGAAAAAAGGCATAAGCAT
>CAIRCR010000383.1 GCA_903877065.1 uncultured Pseudomonadota bacterium | reverse complement strand
TGGGCGCGTTCTTCGTCATAAGTGTGAGTCATTAAATTACGCTCTTCGAGCATATCAATCCACAATTGCCCGTCTTCGATAATGTCATTGGCAAAGGCTTGTTTGATAATTTCACGCGGTAATTTAACGTCGATGCCGTTATAAACGAGAAAATCTTTCATGGTTTTCCACGACAGTTCAAACGTCATTTCAAACGCTTTGATGAGAGCCATTTGAATCAATTTACTGTTAGGCGTTTGGGTGTTGGCTTCAAGAGCTTCTTGTAATAGTTTATAAACTGATTGAAGGTTGTCGAAGCGTTGTTTCCAGCGAATATCTTGATTTTCGTTGCTCATAACAAGTCTCTAATTTTCGTTAAAACGTCTGCGCTTTCAGCATCTAAAGCCGCGATTTCGTCCATGATTTCAAGCGGACTGCGATGGATGATTTCTTCGCCACCGTTCGGATTTTTCACCGACAAATCGAAGGTGGTTTTATCAATATCGGCAACATCAACGCGCCAGCTTTTGGGCGAATCAGAAAACGTCTTTTGCAACTCGATAAAATCCACAAGGTCAGCATCATTGAGCGGATTGGTTTTACCCATGTTTCGCCCAACGTCGAGCGAGTAAAACCAAACGTGTTGCGTCGGTGCGCCTTTTTCAAAAAACAGCACAACGGTTTTCACGCCTGCGCCTTGAAATGTGCCAGACGGACAATCTAAAACGGTGTGCAAATTACAGCTTTCGAGCAGTAATTTTCGCAAGCTGACGGAGGCGTTATCGGTATTTGAAAGAAAGGTGTTTTTAATGACGATGCCAGCGCGTCCGCCAGCTTTGAGCATTTTGATAAAGTGTTGCAGAAACAAAAACGCGGTTTCACCTGTTTTGATGGTGAAATTTTGCTGAACTTCTTTGCGTTCTTTACCACCAAACGGCGGATTGGCAAGCACGACATCGAAACGGTCTTTGTCTTGCACATCAGCGAGGTTTTCCGTCAACGTATTGGTGTGAACGATATTCGGCGTTTCAATCCCGTGCAAAATCATATTCATGATGGCGATAACATACGCCAGCGATTTCTTTTCTTTGCCGTAGAAGGTCGATTCTTGCAGGGTTTTCAAATCGGACGTGGTGAGCGGTTGCGCTTTGAGATAGTCGAATGCTTCACATAAAAAGCCTGCTGAACCCACCGCGCCATCATAAACACGGTTGCCAATTTTGGGTTTGACGACTTGCACAATGGCGCGAATTAACGGGCGTGGCGTGTAATACTCACCACCATTTCGTCCCGCATTACCCATGTTTTTAATTTTGGCTTCATACAAATGCGATAGCTCGTGCTTTTCAGTTTGCGAACGAAAACGTAGCTCGTCGATGTGGTCGATGATTCCGCGCAGATTATAGCCACCGTGAATTTTGTTTTTGATTTCGCTGAAAATCTGCCCAATTTTGTATTCGATAGTGTTGGCGTTATCGGCTTTTTGTTTGAAGTCGTGCAGATACGGGAACAGTTTGCGGTCAACAAAGTCGCGTAAATCGTCACCGACTAAAGTTTTGTTGTGGTCAATGTTGCCGTTTTCGTCTTTGGGTGCTGCCCAACTTTCCCAGCGGTAAGGTTCATCGAGAATGAATTGATTCGGTTTGCCTTCCAATGCCGCTTCGTCGGCTTTGTCTTGCTCTAACCCGTCGAGATATTTTAGAAATAATAGCCACGAGGTTTGCTCGGTGTAATCGAGTTC
>CAIRCR010000382.1 GCA_903877065.1 uncultured Pseudomonadota bacterium | reverse complement strand
CGTTCATTAAAATAATTCCGATAGTTTCTTACCTCAATTCCGAAAATGCATTGCAGTTATTTTCTGATTTTGATATCATCATTGATGGCTCTGATAATTTTGCCACACGCTATTTGGTAAATGATGTTCTCTCTTATTTTCATCTCTGAGAAATGTTGTCGAGCCTTTTTAATCTCGGTCATCTGTTTTGCATTATGCTGATTTATATATGTTTCTAATTTCTGTATCAACACTTTTTGATTTAATTTCTGTGTTATATCTGCAATTTCCTGTGCTATTTCTTGTACTGGTGTTGTCGCCTGCTCAAATTGAATTTGCTCGCGGTGAATTCCATCATTGAATCCTTTTTCCTCTTTATCAAAGTCGCTGCTTTTTACGTTCCAATATGTCGGCATAGTTTCAAACATTTGTTGCGTTAGATAAACGCTTCGGACGGGTAGCTTGAGATGTTCTTGATAGTCCATAACAAACTTGGCAACGACTTCAGGCGTTAATTTATTCTCAATTTTTTTTTTTCTGAATGCCATGTAGGCGTATTTTTGGTCGCAGCAAAAAATCAATGTCAATTCTTCAGATTCTGTCGGTAGTTTTATCAATTTGACGTTTATTGTCGTTTCAATTTCATCTGCACGTGGTTTTGTAATTTTTTGGATTTCTTCATCTTGCTTTGTTTGTGTTTTAAGCCAGTTATAAACGGATGAGCGTGAGGGCGTGTCAATTTTTAACTCCTTCAATCGCTGCAATATTTGTGTATTTTCCCATCCCGTTAGTTTTTTCAGCTCTATTATCAAATTTAAGACCGCGTTCTTTGCGCTATTTTTCATATGTCTCTCGCTCCTTGTTGAATTATTTTTTAGACTCTCAGTGTGAAATGGATAATGAGGGATTTCTGTGTAGCAAATGTCAAACGGCTTTTCGTTTTTTATTAAATTCTCTATAAATCAATCAGTTGTGTTCGTTTTTTTTTCATTTTCTCCTTGCTGTAGTTTTTTTAAATCTTTAGGATGTTCTACATGATTTAAATTTTCGACCTTAGCTAAATTGTTCAAGGTATTAAATTTTATGTCTACACATATTTTTTTATTTATTTGAGGGTTTCTCATGGCTTTTAAAGCAAGTAGTACTAGTAAACGAGGTTCAAGCACGCGTAATGATGGTAATAAGCAAATGTGTTTTAAGAATCCTTCTGGGTCGGGTCTTAAAACTATTGCTGGAGTTGATACTGTTAGTTATAGCATTTCGCATCAATGTGTAATTGGTCGTCAGGGTGGTCAGCATGGAGAGGTTATTCTGACTATTTATCTTAATGATTTTAATGATATTTATGACGATATTGACAAGCTAGGTGAGCTTATCACTGACAGTATAAGTGAAATTATTTTGTCTGGTAATGGTTTTCCAGATGGGTTCACTTGGGATTTTTTGGAGGATGAGATGAGCGGAGTTGCGGCTTCACCATCCAAACCTAAATCATCATCTAAAGCTAGTACAGATGCCGCTGCTAAGGCTAGTGCTTAGGGTTTAGTGGGGTTGGTGACGGCGGGCTTTGCCGTAGCTGTCACCTCCCTTTTTTCTGTTATTTGAGGTGAGTTTTTTATGGCTGTTAAGCGAAGTAAGAGTAAAAGTACAAGTACAAGTAAAAAGGGTACCGATCCGACGCTTGAAATTTTTTCAAGTCGTTATTCAGGAAGTGGTCTTGCTGATTTTATTCATGGTGGGAACGGTGGTTTTATTGATGATTTGTGGAGTGATGCTGACTTTTCTATGGATGATGATGATTTAGATATTCGATCGGGCGAAAAAGGTTCTCAATTTGAATCGGGAGACGCTTTGCACATTGGTATCGATAGCGAGTGGGTTTTCGATTCAACTACTAATTCAAACATCATCTTGAGTTATCAGTATTGTATGGTTTACAAAGACCGACCTGCGTTAAAGGGTGTGATTTACACTGATATTGGGCAAGAATTGTTTGATGGCAAACGGCGTAGTGCCTTTCGAGAAGCAGATGAATCACGGAAGGAGCAGTTTGTTAAAGGGAGACGGAATTTTAAGCAAAAGGGTCGGTGGACGTTTGAAAAATTTATCGCGTATTTGATTCAACTGGCACTCGATAGTCATTATATTTCGAGTTGGTGCGGTGAGGTTTTTATTTACGCGCACTTTTTACGAGCTGATTTCGCCAGTTTTAGTGATTGTTTTAATTATGCAAAAGAGATTCGCGGTGTTAAGAAGACGTTCGTTGGTTCCATTGATATGTACGGTGTTGACGCGGCAGCTGTTGGCTCAAAGCGAGTTAAACCAACTGTTACAAAGCTCTACGATAAGCATCGAAATGTGAAGCGCACGGTTGTGAATTTTATTGACACGATGCTTTTAGCTCCTAATCAAGCTGGGTTAGCATCTGTGGGTGGCTTGATAGGCTTGCCTAAACTCGCCATTCCCAGAGGCTACGATATTGCGCGGATGGACTTGTTGCTTGCGGGTAATGCCGATGGTTTTGAAGCTTACGCGCTGCGTGACGCGGAAATTGCACTTTATTATGGCTTGTTTATGCAGGTTTTTGTGCGCGTTGAATTGGGTTTGAAGCATCTACCATCCACGCTTGCGGGTATAGGCTTGGCAAAATACTTAGGCTTTCAGAAAGCGCAAGGTGGTGATGTCACGGCGTTATTTGGCAATCATAAAGTGACAACGAGTAAGTGGAATAAGAAGCAGGGCAAGCCGAAATATTTAAGTTGCACGGAATCTCTACCCGCAAAAGATTTGTTTCAATCACTGGCGACGCATTGTTATATGGGCGGCAGAAATGAGTGCTTTTCAACTGGCGTTACTCCTATAGGTGTATGGAATGATTTCGATGTCACCAGTGCGTATACGGTTGCCATGCTCCATTTAAAGCCGCTGGATTTTTCTGCTGCGTACATGACCAAAAACCCACTTGAATTTACTTGTCAGCGGGTTGGGATTGCTTACATTTCCTTTGAGTTTCCAGAGCATACACGGTTCCCCTGCCTACCTGTGCAATCTCCGAACGGGTTAATTTATCCTCTGCGGGGTGAGGCTTATGTTTGCGCCGCCGAAATTGAAGTGGCTATTGGGCTAGGCTGTTCAATTGAGATTAAGCATGGCGTTATTGTGCCATTTGTCGCAGGCAGTGAGCCTTTATTTTTGGATTATGTGCGTTATGTGCGTGATTCACGCAAGCGGTTCGAGAAGAAATCGTTAATGGAATTATTGTTCAAGGAGATGGGAAATTCACTCTACGGCAAGACGGCGCAGGGTTTGAAGGAGAAAGGGGCGTTTGAGGTGGCTACGGGTTTGACTACGCCGTTGAGTAAATCGCTCATATCATGTCCTTATCTAGCAAGTTACATCAGCGGCTTAATTCGCGCCTTAGTGTCTGAGCAAGTTGCCAGTATCCCAGAGCAATATTCGGTGTTGTCTGTAACGACTGATGGTTTCTTGACGAATGCGCCAATGACGGCGGTTAATTTTGATTTGCCAGCATCTAGGCAATTTACTTCGCTCTTGCGATTGATTGATGATACAGGCGCGATACTAGAATGTAAGCACCGTGTAAAACAACTGGCGATGATTAAAACACGGGGGCAGCTGACTGTCATCAAGGGGGATACTGAGATAATCACGGCTAAGTGTAGCGTTAAGCCTGACTGTGCTAGGGAGGATCAAAATGAATGGATGCTCGATTTATATTTCAATCGGGTGCCAGGTCAGAAAGTTATCAATCCGACGCTGATTAGTATGCGTGAGATGTTCATCAAACAGCTTGATTTAATTGAGTTAAAGCGGGAAGTAGCCGTCAATTTAGAGCCTGACTTTAAGCGAAAATTGTCCCATCCCGTGATGCACTCGTTTGACTATGACGGCAAGAAGGGTGAGCATATTTATTGTGAGAGTGTGCCGTGGCGTGATTTGCAAGAATTTATGTTGCACCGTACTTGGTTTGATGGCTGGCGGGTGGGTAGTTGCGTGGAAAAGCGCAATGGTGAGGTTGTTACAGTTGAAGGGAGGTGCCTTAAAACCCTTGAAGATTACAATGATTTTGTGGATTTCTTTGAAACCTCGAACTATTTGCAATTGGTTAAATCTCAAAAACTTAGCTTTAAGCTTAGTAAGGTTAAACGCAGTTATGAACTCGCGCGGCGTTTATTTCTCAATGCTTTTGTGCATAGTCAGCGGGGTTTAGAGTGTTCTGGTTATAAAGAGGTGGCGCAGTGGTTTTGTGATGTTGGGTACCCAACGAAAGTGAGTGATTTTGATAATGCTAAACGCTCAGGTTTTGTGGAAATGCCTAAATTGCCGTTAACACCTGCGGTGGCTCAATTTTTGGATAAGGTAGCTGAAAAGTTTCCAAATTTCGAGTTACACCGTGTGGTCGATGAATGTTTAATTGCAAGTGAGTATAGTTTTGTAGGAGGTGGTTTAGTTTCAAGTTGAGTTAACCAAAATAGTGGCTGTTTTTGATAAAATTTTATATACAAATCATATAGTTAATTTTGGCACAGTGTGCCTTTTATTTCAGATTTAGGGGTTTAATATGTCAATTGAAGTTTCAGAAGTAGTTAATAACGATGTTGGTGCTGGTGATTTAGCAAAGGTGGGTAGTATTGATAACACTTTTCCTATAGAAAGTGTCAACAGTCGGGTTACAAAGAAAGATAATACAACGAAACGTGCTGCGGTTGATAAAGTCGTTCCTATCGCCAAGAAAGTAAAATCTACCGCAAAGCAATCGCAAGAAGTGGCTATATTTGAAAAGTATACAACTGATTTAGACGTGCAAGTTGCGATGATAAGTGGTATGGACGAATCGCCTTATTTAGTAATCGGAGAAATTCTTCTGAAGGCGAAGAGTGACAAACAATTACCAAAGCCTGAGTTTAAAGAGCTTAAACTGCGCGTATCAACTGAATTAGATTTTAACTCACGAAACATAGACAAGTTAGTCAGCATTGCTGGCGATGATAATATTAAAAAACATCGTGATAAGTTGCCAAAGCGATGGGGGACGTTATATTTGATGGTGGGTTTACCACCCAAAGATTTCAAGTCGGTGATGGGTTCAAAGGAGTTTTCTGCTGAAATTACACGCGAAAAGCTAAATGAATTAGTTGCTCCATACAAGAAGCCGAAGGTAGTTAAGGAAAATCCTAAGCCTTCAGTGATGGAGAATGAGGTTAAAAAGGCGGGTGATACTGCATTGCCTCCTACATTCTCTAGTGTTGATAGAAAGCTTAGAGCAATTGTCATTCAGCCCATTAAAAATCCTTCGATGAACGATGTTGCCTTTGATTTATTCAAGAAGAAAATGGAAGGAATATTAGCCGAACATGGTTTTGCCATCACCTTTGAAGGTCTGTTTGACGATACAGGCGTTGCAGAATCGTAGTCCGTTCACTTTGTATTATTTAGTGGCAAAACAACTAAGCGGTTACAGTTTTCAAGGGCTGTAGCCGCTTTTTTTGCATAGCTTTTTTATAAACATCATTTTTTAAATATCTTCGTTTTTAGTCTTGCTAATTGTTATCTGCAATAGCGCATCCAACTGAATTTCAAATATATATTATTTTCATGATAGAACGTCCTATCGCTTTTAGGAGAACAATCGTGTCAATCATATCCATCAACCGTCGTGAGCATTTACAACAACAATCCTTCCTTGACCAAATCTGGGGCTACGCTCAATCGCCACATGAAACTATTTGCTATGACCCTGCACTACCGCTGCATTTCCCTCCAGCCTTAATTCGAGAGGTGCGCTATGCAGTCCACTAAACCCGTAGCATCTGACAATGTTATTGAGTTTAAACAGCCTGTAACAGCTTCATCCAATATCTTTGACCAAGCAGGTTTTGAATCCATCATTGAACGTAGACACAACAATCGTTTATCGCTGTTGAAATGGATTAAAAACAATCTTGTTGAAGGTACAGACTTTGGCATTATTCCAACAAAGAAAGGTGCGGGTAAAAACACGTTATTCAAATCAGGCGCAGAGAAAATCTGTGTGTTAATCGGCTTAGTTCAAACATTTCCTGCGTTCCGCGACTATGAACAATCTGCCTTAACAAATCAGAAATTAGAGTTAATCATTCTGCGTTGTGAATTGCTGAATGAACACGGAGTTATTGTGGCTAGTGGTATTGGCGCACGCGCATTAAAGGATGACTTTGGTAACGTCAATAAATCACTGAAGATGGCGGCTAAGTCAGCAATGATTCTAGCAACATTATCTGTCGCTGGATTATCAGAGATATTTACTGTCGATATGCTTGAAGAACCTGAAGTTGTTACGTTCATTTCATCAGAGCAGTTAGCTATTTTAAATACGCTGATAGCCGAGCATTCTGTACCACCCGAACGGTTATTGGCATGGCTGAATAAAGTCACTGAAAGTAAGAAGTTACCCGCTATCCCCGCGTTATCTGAAATTCCAACATCGTTGTTTGATGCAACGGTATCCAAGATTAAATCCATCAATTCAAATTAGAGGACATTACTATGGCTAACACCATTTACAACGTGAGCTACGGCTCAGAAAACGCAGAGGGTAAAACCCATTGGCTCAACTGCGGGATTTTAATTGTTAAAGAAGACGGAAAAATGAGCATGAAACTAAATTGTTTACCCGTTGGTGAATGTACAGGATGGTTCGGTATCTTTCTTAAAGATGATGTAAAAACCGCCAGTACCAAACCTTCAACACCCGTCGATGACTTTGAACTTTAGGAGGCTATATGACCGCGCTATATGAAATTACTAGCGAATATCAAAATTCCTTTGAACAACTACGCACCATGCTTGAATCAATGGAACTCGATGAAGCTACGCAACAACAGGTGCTAGACGATTCATTGTCACACCTTCAAGGTAAATTCGATAAAAAAGCCTTGAATACAGCCGCTTTTATTAGCAATTTGAAATTGGAACTGAGTAATGTGAAAGAGGTAACAGACAGGTTGGCTAAACGTTCATCGTTACTGACTAAACAGGTGTTGTATCTAAATAATTATCTGCTGGAACAGTTACAGGTTATGAACATCAATAATCTTCGTAACGAACAGCTCACAATTCAGGTTAGACAAAACCCCTGCAAGGTAATTATTGATGATGAATCTGTTGTTCCTGCTGAGTTTAAAGAAATTGTATCAACGATAAAAATCAGTAAATCGGCAATTAGTGAACAACTGAAAGCGGGTGTTGAAATTGAAGGATGTCACTTGGAGAGAACGAATCGCTTAGAAATTAAGTGATACATCGTTAATGAATACTTATGAAGGGAAGTTTTGGCTTCCCTTTTTCATGTCTAAATTTTAGGAATAATTATGCCTAACATTGAATCTCACTTTCTAATTCTGCTGAATTATTTGTTAACACACGAGCGTTCACATTTCTTTGAAACGTTTAATGCTCAATCCGAACAAGCCTTACAGGATTTAATCAATGACCCCTCTATTCAACACGTTTGGAAATCAGCTCGTATTGTTTGCCATGCGTTTGAATCCAACTTAATCACCATCAATGGTAATGAATTATGACCACTTACACAGCTTTATTTGCATTAGGCAGAACCCTTGCCACACCAGCAGCTAGAGAAGAACTTTCTGAATTGAACTATTCCCCTTTGGATTTACTGCGTCGTCACATGAGTGGCGATTGGGGTGATTTAGACACTGATGATTTGGATGCTAATGAAAACGCATTGTCTACAGGTTCACGCATCTTCTCTGCTTACATCATTCACGGTACTAAGTTTTGGGTGATTACTGAGGCTGACCGTTCTTCAACGACAATTTTGCTCCCTAGCGAGTATTAACATTTAAGAGGTATTTATTATGAACAGATTAGCCGTTGAATTAGGCGTTACAGCCGCGTTAATTATTTTAGACCATTACACCAATGACGAGGATTGAATCATGGGCGCAATGAAACAAACGGTCATTGACCAAGAAGATAAACAAACCGTGTTAATTGCCGAACCAACACCATCGGTTGAAATTCCTATCATTCGATTGGTGTGTAAGACTTATCACATCAATGGATTAACGGGAGGGGCTGTTAGTATCGAAGAAACTCACGATGGTAGCAGTGTGAACGTAATTGTTAAAAATGCCCGTAGTCGAGCTGAAATCAGTTTAGATTATCCGTCCTTCCGTGAACTCAGTCACTTGCTTTACGATGTAAATTTAGTGCGACCTGAGTCACGTCCTTTCTAATCTTTATTAACCCCATAGCCCTTACTGTCATTGATGGTAAGGGTTTTTTATTGCCAGAGGATTTTATGTTTGAAGTAACGAAATTGAATGACCTTCGAGTTAAAGATGATTTAACAAGAAGTTTGATTAACCAGCGAATTATTGAAATTTCAGGTTCAGATAGCGTTATAGGGTTTGATACCTGTTTTCTAGTGGCTGAAACCGACAATGATTTAGTTGAATTTGAATTGAAAGGTGATGTTGCCGAATGCTCAGTGGAGTTTATTGCGCGTCATCCGTTGCACCATTGCAGTGAGATTTATGTTGCAGATACGGTTGTATTTATTCCCGAATCATTGGGGTATTTCGAGGGTGTTTCATTGTGATTGAAATTACGCATCTCTCTCAAATTCTACCTCTCATGCCGTACTTTGAATTACTTAATCAACGGTGGTCACGGGCGGGTTTAACACAGTTGTTACTGATTGAAACGGCGGCTGATTACTTGAATAAATACGGTTACAGCAGTCCATTTGACGGGTTTATCCATGATTCACTTCATCAAGTCTTTATTGGGATAGCGGCATTGAATAACAGTGAAGTTCAAGAGGTTTTCATCCCCGAATACTTAGTGAAGGGTGAATTATCATTTTTACAGGAGGATTGTTATGACTAGAACCGTGTGTCCGCAAGTGAAAGGGCTGTATTGGAATAACGAAGCCTCTAAGGGTTATGCGTACCCGTATTTACTTATTCCAAACTCTAATCCAAACGCTGAGTATTGGGCGATTGATGCTTATGAGTGCAGGAAATCGGGTGACATCAATCCTGATAAGAAATGCCCTGAACCTCACGTTGCCAGTGATTTTGGTAAATATATTGGAGATTATCATGTTAAACAATGAACAAAAATTAGCGGTTACAGGTGAATCAGCATCAGCATTGGTATTAGCAGGTGCTGGCGCAGGAAAGACGAAAGTTCTTGTTGCTCGATTGAAGCATCATATTGAGCAAGGTGTCACGTTTGAGCAATTACTGGCAGTCACTTTTACCAATAAAGCGGCTAATGAAATGAAAGAACGGCTGGAGCATCAATTAAATCAATCGGTAAATGGTTTGTGGATGGGTACATTTCACAGTTTAGCTTACAGAATGCTCTGTGTGCATACCAAAGAACGATTCAAAGTGATTAGCCAAAATGAACAGTTAAGCGTTGTAAAGCGCATTCTTACTGAGCTGGATTTAGAAATTGATGCGAAGTTATTGGTCAATTATATCAATTCTCAAAAAGATGCCGCCTTACGCGCTAATCCTGAAGCGTTCGACCTCTTTGGACGAATGTATTGTATTTATGAAACGGTATGCCGTGATGATGGTTTGGTGGATTTTGGTGAATTATTACTGCGTAGCTATGAACTCCTTCGAGATAACAATGGCATTCGTAGTTACTACCAAGACCGTTTCAGCTTTGTATTAGTCGATGAATTTCAAGATACCAATATCATTCAATACGAGTGGCTCAAACTGTTGACTGAAAACAAGCAGAATCTATTTGTTGTGGGTGATGATGACCAATCTATTTATGGCTGGCGAGGGGCGAAGGTGGAGAACATGACCACATTTCAAACGAGTTATGCTAATCACCATTTGGTTAAATTGGAGCAGAATTATCGTTGCACCAACAATATCCTTACAGCCGCAAATGCGGTCATTGCTAACAATGTGAAACGGTTAGGTAAAACCCTGTGGACTGAAAGTGATAAAGGTGCATTGATTGATATTTACTGCGCTAAAGATGAAATCGCTGAGGCAGAGTTTGTTATCAAGCAGATTCATCAATGGGTAGAGGCGGGAAATTCATTGAATGAAGTGGCTATTCTGTACAGAACCAATGGTCAATCATCCGCGTTTGAAGATAAATTATTAGCCGAACAATTGCCGTTTCAAGTGTCAAAAGGATTTAGGTTTTATGACCGACAAGAAATACGGTTAGTGCTTGCCTATCTGCGTGTCATTGCTGGTGATACAGATAGTTTAGATTTCAATTTATTATCCAGTACACCCGCCAAAGGTATAGGGAAACGTACTCGTGAATTGATTGCTGATTATGCTGCTAAGCATCAACGTAATCATTGGCAAGCAGCGCAATGTTTGATTAGCACCAATGCCTTACCGAATCGTCAAAGTACCGCCTTAGCTGAATTTTTAGCACGGGTGGAGGGTATGAAAGTTGATACTGAAAATCTGTCACTCGTTGAAACATTAAGAGTGATTATGAATCGTTCAGGTATCGTCGCGCATTACAGAAAAGGTGTTGAATCTGAGGAAAGAATTGATAATTTGAAGGCGTTACTTGGAATTGCCAGTAACTTTACGTTAGACCCATCAATTAACTTGCCAGAACGTGACCAGTTCATTATCCATGCGTGTTTATCATCGGGTGATGAAAAGCCAAAAGGGGTGCAGTTAATGACACTGCATTCATCAAAAGGATTGGAGTTTGGATGCGTGTTTTTAGTAGGATTGGAAAGCGGTTTGTTCCCCGCTAAGACAGCCCCACTCGAAGAAGAACGGCGGTTAATGTACGTCGGTATTACCCGTGCCAAAACGAAATTGTTTATCACTTATAGCCGTCAACGGTGTTTGTTTGGTAATACATTAACGCCTAAACCTTCACGGTTCTTATCGGAGATACCATTGGATTTAATCAACATCGTAAAAGATACACCGAGTATCAATGCGTCTGCTGATTATCAAAAAGGTTCAAAGGTGTTTCATCAAAACTTCGGTGAAGGAATTGTTGTAGGTAAAAATTCTGAGTTAATCAATGTAGAGTTTGAGCAAGGTAATCATTGGTTAGCGGCTAAGTATCTACCTTCTGAAGTATTTCATTCCATCAACTAGCGAATAGCTAGGTTGACCATCTTTCATAAGGTGGTCTTTTTTTAGTCAAAATATTCTTGTTTTATCGTGTTTGTTTTCCTCTCGCCGCCTCAGTCTGATTTTTACTAACAATAATATAGTTTCTGTGATTCCAACTTAAATTGTAGTCGAGAAAGGCGTTGTGCCTTGTATTACAGAACTCTAAGTGGCTAGTTATCGCATTCTTTATGAAGTGAATAATCAATAAGAACCCTACCACCAGTATTCAAACTGGCTGGACGTATCACTGCGTTGAAGATGTAGTGGTGACGCTGGCTCAAACAAATACTTTTAACAATGGAGATCTCCCATGACTAATTTTAAGCGTTATACAGTATCAACGGATTTTGTGAGACGTAATCCAACTACTCGCATCATGCTTCCCGATAATAAACGTCCATTTAAGATTCACCCCAGTGATATGTTAGAAAATGTTTGGTTACTTTATGAGCAAGAACAAAAGAAATGGTTTTTAATCAACCCCATATTGGCTGAAAACTGTGAGGTTGAAGGTGTTGTGATTGGTGATTTATATCACGCTGTCTATTCAGACGGTGAATATTTTATATTACCTGTAACTAAAAGCTCTGAAGGATTAGGTAACACTTATTCTGAATCGCTTGAAGAGATTATTGAACAGGCACGAGGTGAATGGATGCTACGAGGTAAAGCAGATAAGGATAAGATGATACACCGAGCTATCACAGCTAAAGATATTTCCAAGAAAGTGAAATGGCAGATGGACTTTTACGATTGTTTAGAGGATGCCTTCCAAGGACGGGTTATTGACAAGGTTGCCGATTTAAAAAATAACAGCTCGCGTGTGGTATCAATAGAGGAGGAGTTCTAGTAACCAATAACCCCATAACCTGTCATTAACGTACTGGTTATGGGGTTATTTTTAATCAAGCCATAGTATTGATGGTATTAACATAATCCTTAGTCGATCCATTCTGATGATATGGAATTAAGCCATTGTTAATCAGTCATTCCTGAACTTTATGAGATTTGGCGGGTTCTTCTGGTTTTAAAACATTTAAATAGTTTTTATAAATTCACCCCCGTACCTATTAAGGAGATACCAAGATGTGCCTAGTTTTACAACCCACCAAATGGCTGGCTAAGACGTTAGGATTGAGTGTAACGACGATCAAGAAGTTCAGAAAAGAACGACCTAATGAGTTACCACCTGCTATAAAAATTGGCAGCAGCTACCGTTACAATGAGAAAGAAACATTGAATTGGATACAAGAGAGACAGAATCAATCTGTGATTAAAGAATCATCATGATGAATTTATACCATCTCAGGTATTGATGACGCTCACTAGCAGTTAAATAAACCCCATAACCCACCGTATTAAGGCAGGTTATGGGGATATTTATTACGCTGGACTTACTTCATCAGTATTTAGTTGCTCATCACGAGAAAAGGTACATACGAAACTTTCAATTGGATCAAGTTCTTCCCAATTAGG
>CAIRCR010000381.1 GCA_903877065.1 uncultured Pseudomonadota bacterium | reverse complement strand
TCATCATTCAAATAATCGTATTGAAAACGGTGCGCCGCTGGACAGGTTTTAGTGGCTTTCATTACGTCGATGTCGGCTTGGTCGAGCGTACTCATAAACAGGTTTTTATGGTTGCCGTGTTTGGTTTCTAAATTTCCCACGCCGCAACACATATCCCAAACGATGTAATTTTTTTGCCAACCTTTGCCGAGGGTTTCGGTGAGTTTGTCGTAGGCTTTTTCGACGACGATTAACGGCGTGTAGAACGCGCCTTTAAAACAACGGGTATCGAGTGGAATTAAACTGTCACGGCGAGCCAATAAATAATCGCGATATTGCGCGTTGGGCGGCTTGTGGTACATCGTCCAAAATTCGTGATAGCCGTCTTGGTTGCCCAATTCGTAGAGTGTGCCGTTTAAACTAAAAACAGGCGCGTCGCCTTCATGCAGTAATTTTGCGGGTAAGTTTTCATGCGTTTTGTTTTTCCCGTCGTGCATGATGTCGGCAAAAAATAACAAGGCGTAATCTTCGGGATTGACGTTGGCAATTTCACTGCCAATTAACGCGCACCATTTATCAAAAACTTGTCGCAAATTGTCGGGGGTAATTTGGGTGCGGATGATTTCGCCCGTTTGAATGGCTTCTTTAACGGTGCTGATAAATTCATCTTCTTGCGTGGCGATGTTGAATTTAACAAAGTACGCGCCAATGTGCGCCGATACTTCTGCTAAGGCTTCTTTGGTGACGTGGCTGGCGGATTTTCCCCATTTAATGGTTTTTTTATCCAGAAACGGCAACACGTCGGACGTTTTCATGATGGCGGCTTTTTCGCTGTCGATGACGGCGAGCAATGGCGGAATTTCTTCGCCTTTGTTTTTGGCATCCTGAACGTAATTGAGTAATTGCGTGAACATTGAAAAAATCGTGTGCCGTCCGTCTTTGGCTTCAAACCAAATTTCTTTGGTGCGAATATCGACTAAGCCTTTTGTAAACGATTTCAGTCCAAGAGCTTTAATATAAGCATCTTTGATGTCTTCTTCGCTTTTGGCTTGTTTGAGCGTTTCATGGAGATTTTTGGGTTTCATTATGATTTTGGTTGTGCGTGATTTCGTAATTGCGCGTGGGCTTCAATCGTTCAACCCGTTGGTGTTGGTGACATCAATCCAATTTTTTAAATTGAACAATGATGCACCAACACCGAGTCGTTACCAAAATGTCAAAGATTCAACAGCAGTGTACCAACACCTTGATCAGTAAATAATTCCAACAATACGGCGTGTTCCACTCGTCCGTCGATAATATGCACGCTTGTGACCCCGCCTTTCAACGCCTCTGGTGCACAACGTGTTTTAGGAATCATGCCGCTGGAAATTGTGCCATCTGCGATGAGAGCCTCAATATCTGTCAACGATAAACCTGTCAATAATTCACCCTGCTTGTCTAAAATTCCCGCTGTATTTGTGAGTAAAATTAACTTTTCAGCGTTTAATTCTTCGGCAAGTTTACCTGCGACTAAATCCGCATTGATATTGTACGAACGCCCATCTTCACCAACACCAATTGGCGCAATCACGGGAATAAAATCGCTTTGGCTCAACATATCCAAAATAGCAGTATCAATGGTTTCAACTTCACCGACGTGACCTAAATCAATAATTTCAAAAGCCTCGCTATCATCAACCGCGATTTTTTTGAGTTCTATTTTTTTTGCTCGAATAAAATTGGCATCTTTTCCTGTCAAACCAACCGCTTTACCGCCGTTTTGATTGATGAGATTGACGATTTCTTTGTTCACCAAACCGCCAAGCACCATTTCTACTACGTCCATCGTTTCGCTATCTGTGACGCGCATTCCATCAATAAAATCGGTTGTTTTACCCAATTTTGTGAGTAAATCACCAATTTGAGGCCCGCCACCGTGAACGACAATCGGCGTTAAACCGACTGATTTCATCAACACAATATCACACGCAAAACTGTTTTTTAGTTTGTCGTCAATCATAGCGTTGCCGCCAAATTTCACCACGATAATTTTGTTTTTAAAACGCTGAATGTATGGCAATGCTTCGGTAAGCACACTGGCGATTTGATGCGGTGTTTTCTGTTGCATAGTCATAATCAATTAACGATGCTGTAGTGGTAAATCACGTTGCGTCGCCCCACGATATAATTGACGTGGACGACCAATACGCTGTTCAGGATCAGCAATCATTTCGTCCCAATGTGCAATCCAACCAATGGTGCGTCCCATTGCAAAAATAGCCGTAAACATATTCGTTGGAATGCCTAGAGCGTGCAATACGATACCCGAATAAAAATCAACGTTCGGATACAATTTTTTCTCAATAAAATAAGAATCTTCCAAAGCGTAACGTTCGAGTTCTAAAGCCAATTTGAACAATTTGTCATCGTGCAATCCCAGCTCTTCTAAAACTTTGTAGCACGTTTCTCGCATCAATTTGGCACGCGGATCGTAATTTTTATAAACGCGATGCCCAAAACCCATCAATCGAAACGAATCACTTTTATCTTTAGCACGCGCAATAAATTTCGGAATTTCAGACACATCACCAATTTGTTTTAACATATTCAAAACAGCTTCATTCGCGCCACCGTGTGCTGCGCCCCATAAACACGCAATACCAGCCGTAATACACGCATAAGGATTTGCGCCACTTGAACCCGCTAAACGCACCGTTGACGTGGAGGCATTTTGTTCATGATCAGCGTGCAAAATAAGAATATGTTCCAACGCTTGAACTAAAACAGGATTCGGAACGTAATCATCACAAGGTGTTGCAAACATCATCCGCATAAAATTTGCCACATAGCCCAATTTATTATTGGGATACATAAAGGGCAAACCGATACTGTACTTGTAACACATCGCTACGATAGTCGGCACTTTTGCAATTAAACGAATCGCGCTTAAATCACGATCTTTTTTGGATTTAATATCAAGAGCATCGTGGTAAAACGCAGATAACGCGCCAACCACACCCACCATAATTGCCATTGGGTGCGCGTCACGACGAAAACCTTTGAAAAAGTTGGTTAACTGATCGTGAACCATCGTGTGCATGGTGATGTTGTGTTCAAATGCCGTTAATTCTTCAGCTGTTGGCAATTCACTATGCAGCAGTAAATGACACACTTCTAAAAATGTACAGCGTTCAGCGAGTTGCTCAATCGGAAAACCGCGATAAAGTAAAACGCCCTTTTCTCCGTCGATATAAGTAATCGTTGACGTGCAACTTGCCGTCGAATTAAATCCTGGATCGTAAGTAAATAGCCCAGTTTGTCTGTATAGAGCTTGAACATCAATCACATCTGGTCCAAGTGTTCCTTTTAAAACGGGTAACTCACAAACTACCTGTGAATTGTCATTGACTAAGGTAAATAATGGTCTTTGGGTCATGTCATCTCTCGATTTAAGTTTCAATACAGAAGGAATACGATAAAACAAAAAATTTAACGAATCACACCCGCAAAAAGGTATGGCAATAATCAATTGCCAGTTTTTTAAAATAATCCCTGAAATTAAAAAAACGATAATTAAAGTGGTTCCAACGAAATGCAAAAATCTATTTTTCGCATCACTATG
>CAIRCR010000380.1 GCA_903877065.1 uncultured Pseudomonadota bacterium | reverse complement strand
CGATTTAATGCTTGAACCGCAGAATGCGCTTCGTGCAGTAAATTCAAATTGATACCAAAACTGTCGTTTGCTTTTTGAGTTCCCGCAATAGATTGAAAAACTAAATCAACAGGTGCATTTCGTTCAATTGCTTTTAGTGTCATGGTGACATGAGCCAATACACAAGATTGGGTTGGAATTTGATAGCGTTCAATCACGTCTGACAGAAGATGTAGCAAACTTAATGTTGCGTCCAAATTATCCGAAGCGGGATTGATTCCAATAACAGCATCACCACAACCATAAAGTAAACCATCTAACGTGCTGGCGGCAATTCCAACAGGATTATCAGTTGGATGATTGGGTTGTAAACGTGTCGATAATCGATTTTCAAGACCGATGGTGTTACGAAAACGTGTAATGACACGACATTTTTTAGCCACCAAAATCAAATCTTGAACACGCATAATTTTTGATACGGCGGCGACCATTTCTGGTGTTAAACCTTTTGCAATATCGGTTAAAACTTGTTTTGTCGCTTGTTCAGAGAGTAACCAATTACGAAAATCGCCGACGGTTAAATGACTAATGGGCAAAAATGCAACGGGGTCGTGCGAATCAATAATCAAACGTGTAATTTCATCTTTTTCATAAGGGATAAGTACCTCGATTAAAAATTGTTTTAATGGGACATCTGCAAGAACCCATTGTGCCGCAACGCGCTCAAGATGATTAGCCGCGCCAATTCCCGCAAGATAATCACCTGAACGAGGCGGCGTGGCTTTTGCCATTAAATTACGCAATGTTTTAAAATCGTAGGTGACGTTGGCAAGTTGAATTTTGTACATAATAATTTAGCCCACACAATAAAACTGACATTTTGTATCCCTCCCGAAATCTGAAAGCCATCAATTTCAGTAGGCATCTGTTCGAGAGATTTTACAAGAGATGTTGACGCACAATTTGCCTAAATTGCTATTTGTACTGTTTTACACGGAATCTCGACATTTTCAAACAAACTCGTTTTAATTTAACTGCTGAGTTAGAATCCACCGCGTTCATGAAATGTGAAGCGGCGGCAATCGGATTTATCGAAAATATGAATTTTGGAGAATAAAAAATGAAACAAGTTGCCTCGCTACGCTACGGCGTAATTTTTAAAAAAGCCTTTTCACAACCCGATGTTTTTAGCGCGTTTGTCAAAGCGGTTTTAGGCATTGATTTTAATTGTGATTATGTTGAAACTGAAAAATCATTTAATCCGTTAATTGGTAAAGTCGATTTGCGTTTTGATTTATTTGCCGAAGACGTGAAAAACCGCATTATTGTCGATATTCAACACGCACGTTACGAAGACCATTACGACCGCTTTTTTCATTATCATTGTGCGGCAGTTTTAGATTTAATCGACAGTTCAAAAAGTTATCGCCCCGATGTTCGCGTTTTTACGATTGTGGTTTTAACTTCTGGTGATAGACATAAAAAAGACGTGCTAACGATTGATTGTGACCCAAAAGATTTAGACGGAAATGGCGTAGGCGAAATTGAACATAAAGTCGTTTATTTGTGTCCAAAATACACCAATGAAAACACGCCTGTGGCTTATAAAGAATGGATGGATGCGATTCAAGACACGCTTGACGAAGAAGTGAATGACCTTTCTTATCATCACGCGGCAATTCAAAAAATTTTCACCACGATTGAAAAATCGAGTATTTCTCCAAAAGAACGCGCAGATATGATTGAAGAATACAATCGTGCTGAACTTGCTCGCAAAGAAGCCATGGAAAGTTGGCTTGAAGGTGTTGAAAAAGGGCGATTAGAAGGAATGGAAGAAGGTCGTGAAGAAGGGCATAAAGAAGGCTGTATACCTCAGACATGGGAAGACCCTGATGCGGAGCATCATGATGCGAAAGCTAAAGGAGACAATGATCCTCTCGATGTATGTGAGATCGGATTAAGAATTCTCTCCGTGGCTGAAGTCGTACCAGTGAAAGTCTTAGGAACATTATGCCTAATAGACGAAGGAGAGGCAGATTGGAAAGTTATTGCCATTGCTGTCTCTGATCCATGGGCACCTCTACTTAACGACGTCACTGATCTCGAAGAAAAGCTTCCTGGGGTTGTCAGCTCGATTCGTGAATGGTTTCGTACTTACAAAATTCCTGATGGAAAGCCTGAAAATAAGTTCGGTCTTGAAGAACGCTGCATGTCAGCATCATATGCTATGGGAGTTATTGATGAAACACATAATGCATGGAAGACTCTCGTACAACAAAACAAT
>CAIRCR010000379.1 GCA_903877065.1 uncultured Pseudomonadota bacterium | reverse complement strand
TTTATTAGCCAGTAATATGGCGACTGAACCTTTGTTTGAGCAATTGACCGCTTTGTTTATGACAAGTCCTACTTTGGAACGAAAAGGGCGTAGTTTTGAACGAAAAAAGATTTCGGCATCTAAAAAGCTCGATTTTTACAAGCGAAGAAAGAAGCATTGTTTTTAAATACTTTTTTCTTAACTTAATGGCATTGACATGCAAGAGAAGCGAAACGGTTAATGCCGCCGATTTGAAAAATTTATTTAATAATCCAATTCTACCTTTTGTTTTTAGTGATTTATTGTGATTAGATACGGCGAAGAATTAGGCGCAAATTAACAAGGAGAAAAGTAATGAAAACACTTACTAAAGAATTACAAGACGCAATCACACCAGAAATAGCGTTGAATTTGTTGAAAGAAGGCAATCATCGTTTTATGAATAATTTAAAAGCGAACCGCAATTTACTTGAACAAGCCAATGAAACATCTGACGGACAACATCCGTTTGCAATTATTTTAAGTTGTATTGATTCGCGCACCTCGGCAGAACTTATTTTTGACCAAGGTTTGGGCGATATTTTTAGCGAAATCCGTTTGCGCCACGAAATTTAAGCCATTTGCCGTTAGATTCGATTTGTAACACAATTAAAAACAATGCGTTAGCGTTGAGAAAATAACCGATATGTGGCGCATTAGCCCTAAATAAATACCTGCAAGTATCGAACTCAACGTACTTTGAAAAAACACCGCCGATATTTGCAAATCAGCAGTGTTTTTTTCGCGCCACCGAATCGCGATGTTAAAATTACAAAAATTCAAAAATTACAACCTTAAATCCTCAACCCAACACCCAATCGGATTGCCTAAATTCAAATTGTTATCTTCAAAACGCACTAAAAAAACGGTGCGAGTGGGTTCTTCTTCATGATGTCCTTTCATGACAATCACACCGCGACTTCCAGCAGCCGCTAAAATCTGACCTTCTTGGCTTTCTGGCATTGTGCCATCATCTAAAATCGCGTGCGCCGCATAAACCATATCGCCCAAATCTAAATTTTCTACGTTCATTTTGTTTTCCTGTTTGTGTTTTGTAGTAAACCCGACAAAAACCATTCAATTGTTTGAAATAATCTGCAGACTGATACATTTTATTGCCATTATTTTAAGCGATTTCAAGTAGTTAACTTTATTTTTTCGCCTGGCATACGGCTTGCAATGTTTAACTACAAAATCAATGCCAAACCTTTTAGGAGATTCAAATGATTACATTAACAGATAACGCAATTACAGCCGTAGAACGTTTTATCAACAGTTCGGACAAACCAACAGGCGGATTACGCATCGAAGTCACCGATGGAGGTTGCTCTGGTTTGCAATATGGTTTACGTCTTGAAGCACAAGCGACAGCAAATGACACAGTCACAGAATATGGCGCAATTAAAGTCTTTATCGATGCTCAAAGTTTGCCAACCCTCGACGGGATGACAGTCGATTTTCTCGACAGCATCGAAGGTTCAGGATTTAAGTTTACCAATCCAAATGCCGTGAAAAGTTGCGCGTGCGGCACGTCCTTTTCGACAGACAACAACGGCGGCGACGCTAAATCTTGTACACCACACTAAAAATAGGAAACCGTCATGTGGGATTATTCAGACAAAGTAAAAGAACATTTTTTCACACCAAAAAATGCAGGTGCAGTTGTTGATGCAAATGCCATTGGTGAAGTGGGTTCAATCAGTTGCGGCGATGCGTTACGTTTAACCTTAAAAGTCAATCCAGAAACTGAAATCATTGAAGAATCAGGTTTCCAAACGTTTGGTTGCGGCTCTGCGATTGCATCTTCGTCGGTTTTAACTGAAATTATCAAAGGAATGACTTTAGATGAAGCTCTAAAAGTTAGTAATCAAGATATTGCCAATCAATTAGACGGTTTGCCGCCTGAAAAAATGCACTGCTCCGTCATGGGGCGTGAAGCCTTGCAAGCGGCTGTTGCGAATTATCGCGGCGAAGAATGGAAAGACGATCACGAAGAAGGCGCGTTAATTTGTAAATGTTTTGCCATCGACGCGGTGATGATTGAAGAAATGATTTGGGCAAACAAACTTCGCACCGTTGAAGATGTCACCAATTTCACCAAAGCAGGTGGCGGTTGCGCCGCGTGTCACGAAGATATTGAAGCGATTTTAGAAAAAGTGCTTGCCGAAAAAGGCGAAAAATTTGATGCGACCGTGTCCAAAACTGCCGTTGAAAAAGTTGAAGTTGAAAAAGTCAAAACACCGCTAACGAATGTGCAACGTATTAAAAAAATCGAAGAAGTTTTAAATTCACTGCGTCCGCAATTGATGGCAGACGGCGGCGATGTTGAACTTGTTGAAGTCGTTGAAAACACGGTTTATGTCAACATGACGGGCGCGTGCAACGGTTGCCAAATGTCTGCGATGACAATTGCTGGTATTCAACAACGCCTCATGGAAGTTTTAGGCGAATTTTTGCGTGTTGTACCTGCATCTGAAATGAAAAAATTGGTGAACATTCAAGGAGCGGGTCATGCCTGATATTTACTTAGATAACAACGCAACAACGAAAGTTGATCCTTCCGTTGTAGACGTGATGATTCCATTTTTTTTGGAACAATATGGCAATCCGTCTTCGATTCATAAATTTGCTGATGGCGTAGCGAAAGCTCTCAAAAAAGCACGCGGACAAGTGCAAGAATTAATTGGCGCGGAACACGATTCAGAAATTATTTTTACCTCGTGCGGTACAGAATCGGATTCAACCGCGATATTGTCAGCGATTAAAGCGCAACCCAATCGCAAAGAAATTATCACTACGATGGTTGAGCATCCTGCGATTTTAAATTTGTGCGAAAACCTCGAAAAAGAAGGCTATACGATTCACCGTATGCCAGTGGACAAATGTGGTCGTTTGAATGTGGAAGCCTATAAAAAAATGCTTTCTGATCAAGTGGCAATTGTGTCGGTGATGTGGGCGAATAATGAAACAGGCACAATTTTCCCCGTCGTCGAAATGGCAGAAATGGCAAACGCCGCTGGCGTGATGTTTCACACTGACGCGGTGCAAGCGGTCGGCAAAATTCCAATGATGTTGCAAGACACTAAAATCGATATGTTGTCGATTTCAGGTCATAAATTACACGCACCCAAAGGCATTGGCGTTTTGTATTTAAAACGCGGCACTCGTTATCGTCCGTTATTGCGTGGTGGTCATCAAGAACGTGGTCGTCGTGCTGGCACTGAAAATACCGCTTCAATTGTCGGTTTAGGTAAAGCGTGCGAAATGGCAAT
>CAIRCR010000378.1 GCA_903877065.1 uncultured Pseudomonadota bacterium | reverse complement strand
CTTTGGAGCGAAAAGGGCGTAGTTTTGAACGAAAAAAGACTTCGGCATCTAAAAAGCTCGATTTTTACAAGCGAAGAAAGAAGCATTGTTTTTAAAGACTTTTTTCTTAACTTAATGGCATTGGTTTGGAAGGTGGAGGGCATAGGAACTTGGTTGGTCTTTGAGTCAAATTAAGTAAAACCATTTTTGTATTCGTTAATTATTTTAGTAAAATCGATCACAGAGAATTAACTATGTTTTAAAAATGCTAATTTTCTAAGGTTACATTCAATCATACTTTACGAGGAGTTCTATATAATGAAAATTAAATCTCTTGTGGCTCTAAGCTTTATCTTATGTACATTTGAGCAGTCTGCTATGGCTGCTGGATGCTTGTCAAATATAACATCTAAACTCTCAAGTGCAGCGACATTTGCTGCCTCGCAAAAAACTGGTGGTTATGGTTTAAATATGTGGGTAACGTATGTCGATGAAACGGGAGCTGTGTGCAGTGTAATTACTACGGGTAATTCAGGTGCTAATGCAGGCAATACGGCATGGCTAGGAAGCAGAGTTATTTCTGCTCAAAAAGCTAATACAGCAAATGATTTTAGCTTAGATGCTTATGCAATCTCTACTGCTAACCTTTATAGTGCAGTCCAACCTGGTGGTAGTTTGTTCGGATTACAATTGAGTAATCCAGTCGATCCTAGTCTTGCTTACTCTAGCTCAGTAAAAACACCGCAATACGGTACGGCAAAGGATCCAATTGTTGGAAAGAGAATTGGTGGTGTTAATGTATTTGGCGGAGGATTAGCATTATATTCCAATGGCAAAAAAATTGGTGCTATTGGTGTTTCTGGTGATACATCATGTCGCGATCACGCATTCGCTTGGAACGTCAGAAATAATTTAGATCTTCAGCCAAAAAATTCTACCGCTGGAATAACAACTTCGAATATGGATTTTGATGGTAATGTACAAACTGCGAAAGGAACTGTTGGGGATGAAATGATTATCAATACCAGCTCAACGGCGAGCTATTGGGCGGCTTGGTCACAACCAGCCTGTCCAAATTCACTAAAATTAGGTGATACGGCTAACGTTAATAACGGTACTATCATTTTAAAGTAGACTTGGTCTTTGAGAGCCTAAGCACTCTACAAATAGGGCTTAGGCTTTTCCACGCGAACCAGAAACCAGCCCGCCAATGGCTGGCACCTCCGCCACAACCTGCAATACCACAATTAGAACTGCGAAATGAAATGAGTTTTAAAGCGAAGGTGTGGTGAAAAATGACACAATCACCGTGCCTTATTTAGCCACTGTCCTAAGTTGAGTAGCCACTCTTTTTGTGGTGTAATAACACGGTTTTACGTCTTTACACACTTCTATTTTTACTCTTAAAAGTTAAACAGAAGATTCCTCTGGAACTTGCTTGGAGTTTGCTTCTACTATGCAATTTACAATAACGAAAGGTTTAGATATTCCAATAACGGGAAGTCCTAAACAAACCATTGGAAACGGCAACGAAATTAAATCGGTTGCCGTTTTAGGGTCAGATTATGTGGGCATGAAACCCACAATGCTGGTCGCCGAAGGAGACAAGGTAAAACTTGGTCAACCTCTGTTCGCTGACAAGAAAAATCCTGGCGTTCACTTCACTTCACCTGCAAGCGGCGTTGTTAAAGCTATCAATCGTGGTGACAAGCGTTCGTTGCAATCAGTTGTCATCGATATTCACGGGCATGACGAAATCACGTTTGCGAAATATGATGCAGCCGAATTAGAAAATATATCTGCTGAAAAAATCAAAGAAAACTTAGTCGCCTCAGGATTGTGGGCAACACTTCGCACGCGCCCTTACGGCAAAGTACCTGCAATTGATAGTCACGCACATTCTATTTTTGTAACGGCAATCGATACACGTCCTTTAGCGGCCGATCCTGCTGTAATAATAGCTGACCGTGCGGTAGATTTTGCGAATGGTTTAGAAATTGTTTCTAAACTTATTGAAGGTAAAGTCTACGTTTGCAAAGCAACGGGTGCAGAAATTCCAACAGGCAACGCGCCCGTTACAATTGCTGAATTTGGCGGCGTTCATCCCGCAGGTTTGCCAAGCACACACATTCATTTTATTGACGCAGTAAATATCAATAAATTTGTGTGGCATTTGGATTATCAAGCGGTTGTCGCAATCGGTGCGTTGTTCACAACAGGTAAATTAAACGTTGAACGAGTTGTTGCGCTTTCAGGTCCAACCGTAAAAAATGCACGTTTGGTTCGTACTCGTGTTGGTGCAAATTTAAGCGATTTAACGGTTGGTGAATTGGCTGATGATTTAGAAAGTCGCGTGGTTTCAGGTTCTGTTTTATTTGGCCACCAAGCACACGAGGCATTCGATTATTTAGGTGCATACCATTTGCAAGTTTCGGCTCTGCAAGAAGGTCGGGCGCGTGAATTTTTCGGTTGGATCGTCGCAGGTAAAAACAAATATTCAGCCATGAACGTTTATACCTCAAGCGTTGACAAAAAAGATAATCGTTTGTTTCCATTAACCACCGACAAAAACGGAAGTAATCGTGCAATTGTTCCCGTTGGTGTTTATGAAACATTGATGCCAATGGATATTTTAGCAACACCATTGTTGAAATCACTCGTTATTGGTGATTCTGATCAAGCGCAATTACTGGGTTGTTTGGAACTCGATGAAGAAGATATGTCATTGTTCACATTCGTTGATCCAGGTAAGCATGATTTTGCACCTGTGTTGCGTGCGAATTTAACCAAAATTGAAAAGGAGGGCTAAATGTCGGCGAGAAAGTTTTTAGACAGTTTAGAACCGCATTTTGCCAAAGGTAGCAAATTTGAGCGTTATTACGGCTTATATGAAATGGTCGATACGTTCATTTATACGCCAGCTGATGTAACACGCGGTAAAACGCACGTTCGTGATGGCAATGATTTAAAACGTACAATGACCTTTGTGGTTATTGCGACGTTTTTTTGTATTTTGATGGCAATGTATAACACAGGCTATCAAGCAAACTTAGCAATGGAAGCGTTAGGCAAAACATCTATTGATAACTGGCGCAGTATTCCGATGGCAATTTTTGGCTATAACACCATGAATCCATTTTCAAATTTTGCACACGGTGCATTGTATTTCTTACCGATTTACATTGTGACTTTAGCCGTCGGTGGTGTTTGGGAAGTTTTATTTGCGACAGTTCGTGGCCATGAAGTTAATGAAGGTTTCTTAGTTTCTTCAATGCTTTACACGTTAATCATGCCGCCTGATATGCCTTTGTGGCAAGTTGCTTTGGGCATTTCATTCGGCATCGTTATCGGCAAAGAAGTTTTTGGTGGTACAGGTAAAAACTTCTTAAACCCCGCGTTAACTGGTCGGGCATTTTTGTATTTTGCTTATCCTGCTTCAATTTCTGGTGATTCAGTTTGGGTTGCAGTTGATGGTTACACAGCGGCAACGCCATTAGGTTTAGCCGCTGACGGTGGTTTGAGTGCGGTCACAGAGCATTATAGCTGGTTCCAAACTTTCATGGGTTTTGAACCTGGTTGTTTAGGTGAAACATCGGTTTTTGCCATTATGATTGGTGCTGCATTCTTACTTTATACTCGCGTGGCATCTTACCGCGTGATGGGTGGCGTATTTGCTGGCATGGTACTAACTTCGTTGTTATTCAACGTCATCGGTAGTGACACCAACCATATGTTTGCATTGCCTTGGTACTGGCACTTAACAATGGGTGGTTTCGCATTCGGTATGGTGTACATGGCAACGGATCCTGTTTCGGCGGCTATGACAGATACAGGTCGTTGGGTATTTGGTGGTTTAGTTGGCGTGATGACCGTGTTAATTCGAGTTGTGAATCCTGCGTTTCCTGAAGGCATTATGCTAGCCATTTTATTTTCCAATATGTTTGCACCGACGATTGATTATTTCGTCATTCAAGCGAATATCAGAAGAAGGATGAAACGTCATGCGTGAACAAATGAATAAAATTTGTGAAAAACTCGAACAATATGAGTCGTACCTAAAATTCAAAGCGTATTGCGAAAGAATTCTCGCGTTAAGCAATAACAGTTTAGAAAAAACCATCGCAATCGCTGTGGCATTATGTTTGGTTTGTGCGGTATTTGTTTCGATGGCAGCGGTTGCTTTAAAACCGATGCAAGTCACTAACAAAGAACTCGACATGAAGAAAAACATTTTAGACGTTGCGGGTTTGTTGCAAGCGGACACCGACATCGAAAAAGCCTTTGCTGAAAAAATTGAATCTAAATTGGTTGATTTAGAAACAGGTGACTATGCGGAAGGGAACGCTAACGCTTACGATCAACGTAAAGCCGCTAAAGATCCCGCCCAAAGTGTTTTAATTCCTAAAGAAAAAGATACTGCTCATATTCGTTTCAAAGCAAAATTGGCAAAAGTCTATTTGGTGAAAGAAGGCGGCACGACTAAATCAATCATTTTACCCATTAACGGTTATGGTTTGTGGTCAACGCTTTATGGTTTCTTATCAGTTGAAGCCGATGGTCAGACCGTTCAAAGCATCAACTTTTACGATCAAGCAGAAACCCCAGGATTGGGCGGTGAAGTTGTAAACCCAAACTGGCGTGCATTGTGGAAAGGCAAAAAAGTCTATGCTGAAACAGACCAAGCCTCTTCTGACAAAGGTCAAATTGCAGAAGCTGACGTTGGCGAACCCGCATTGAGTTTAATTAAAGGCACAGTAGATAACAGCAAAGCAGGTTCACAATATCAAGTGGACGGTTTGGCAGGTGCGACTTTAACCAGTACAGGCGTAACTAACTTGGTCAGATATTGGACAAGCAAAGAAGGTTTCGCGCCTTATTTGGCGAAAGTCAGAACGGTTACAGGAGCAAAATCATGAGCGAAATTTTGAATGATGAAACAAAAAAGGTTCTCGTTGAGCCATTAGTTGAAAATAACCCGATTACTTTGCAAGTATTGGGTATTTGTTCGGCTCTTGCGGTCACTTCGCAAATGTCTACGTCACTCATTATGGCGTTAGCGTTAACGATGGTGACAGCGTGTTCAAGCGCGGCAATTTCTGCGATTCGTAACCATATTCCGAGCAGTATTCGGATTATCGTGCAGATGATTATTATCGCTTCACTCGTTATTGTGGTTGATCAGCTTTTGAAAGCATTTGCTTACGAAATCAGCAAACAATTATCGGTTTTCGTTGGTTTGATTATTACCAACTGTATCGTAATGGGACGTGCTGAAGGTTACGCGATGAAAAATCCACCTCTCGAAAGTTTTATCGACGGTATCGGTAACGGTTTAGGCTACAGTTTGATTTTGGTTATCGTTGCATTTTTTCGTGAAATTTTCGGTTCAGGCAAATTGCTTGGCATGGAAGTTTTTCATTTGAGCAAAGATGGCGGCTGGTACGATCCAAATGGTTTGATGTTGTTGCCACCGAGTGCATTTTTCATTATCGGCTTAATTATTTGGGCTGTGCGTGAATGGAAACCCAAACAACGCGAAGCGATTGAATTCAAAATTATGTCGATTTCACATGGCGAACACGGAGGGCATCACTAATGGAAGCCTATATCAGTTTATTTGTTAAAGCGGTTTTCATTGAAAACCTTGCGTTATCGTTCTTTTTGGGAATGTGTACGTTTATTGCCGTATCGAAAAAAGTTTCGACTGCAATGGGTTTAGGGATTGCTGTAATGATTGTGCAAGCCATTACAGTTCCTGCTAACAACCTCGTATACCACACACTTTTAAAAGAAGACGCTCTGTCGTGGCTTGGCATTAAAGGCGTTGATTTGAGCTTTTTAGCTTTGCTGGCTTGTATCGGTATGATTGCGGCGTTGGTGCAAATCTTGGAAATGATTTTAGATAAATTTTTCCCTGCGTTGTATCAAGCACTCGGTATTTTCTTACCGTTGATTACGGTGAACTGCGCGATTTTGGGCGGTAGCTTGTTCATGATTGAACGTGATTACAATTTTGGCGAAAGCGTCACCTACGGCGTAGGTAGTGGTTTAGGCTGGGCGTTGGCAATTACCGTTATGGCGGGCGTGCGCGAAAAATTGAAATACAGTGATATTCCAGCCGCGTTGCAAGGTTTGGGCATCACGTTTATTACAGCGGGTCTGATGTCTTTGGGCTTCATGGCTTTCTCAGGCATTCAACTCTAGGAAGGTAGCGTCATGCTGGAAATTATTTTAGGGATTATCATTTTCACGGGTTTTGTTATCGCGCTAGTCTTTGTGATTATCGGTGCGAAAAGCAAACTTGTTGCAGAAGGTGATGTTGAAATTGTCATCAATGATGAGAAAACAATTCATGTCCCATCAGGTTCAAAATTATTAAACGCCCTCGCAGACAACGGTTTATTCGTATCGTCAGCGTGTGGCGGTGGCGGTACTTGTGGACAATGTAAAGTGAAGGTTCATTCAGGTGGCGGTGATATTTTGCCAACTGAACTCAGTCACATTACCAAACGTGAAGCGCAACACGGCGAGCGTTTATCTTGCCAAGTCTCGGTAAAAAGCAACATGACTGTTGAAGTTGAAGACAGTGTTTTCGGTGTGAAAAAATGGGAATGTACTGTTAAATCCAACGACAACGTGGCAACTTTCATCAAAGAATTAGTGTTGTCATTACCCGCAGGCGAAGAAATAAAATATCGCGCTGGGGGTTACATTCAAATCGAATGTCCTGAACACGTTGCGGATTATAAAAACTTCGAGGTTGCAGAACGTTTCCGTGGTGATTGGGATAGATGGAATTTGTGGCAATACGTTTCAACGGTGAAAGAACCCACTTTGCGTGCGTATTCGATGGCTTCTTATCCAGAAGAAAAAGAAATCATGTTGAATGTGCGTATTGCAACGCCACCTAAACCCGAATTACCACCAGGTATCATGTCATCGTTCATTTTCAACTTGAAACCAGGTGATAAATGTATCGTGTCAGGACCTTACGGTGAATTTTATGCGCGTGAAACAGATGCTGAAATGGTCTTTGTTGGCGGCGGTGCGGGGATGGCTCCAATGCGTTCACACATTTTTGACCAGCTTCGTCGGTTGAAATCAAAACGCAAAATGACCTTCTGGTACGGTGCGCGTAGCAAACGCGAAATGTTCTATGTGGAAGATTTCGATATGCTTGCAAAAGAAAATCCAAACTTCACCTGGCATTGTGCGTTGTCTGATCCATTGCCAGAAGATAATTGGACAGGTTACACAGGCTTTATTCACAATGTATTGGAACAGGAATTTATCAAAAATCATCCTGCGCCTGAAGATTGTGAGTTTTATATGTGTGGACCTCCAATCATGAATACGTCAGTGATCAATATGTTGATTAACAGCGGTGTTGAACCTGAAAACATTATGCTGGATGATTTTGGCGGTTAGTTTTTCGCTTAAGTTAAACACTAAAATAACGGGGCATTAGAATTTTTCTGATGTCCCGTTTTTTATTCAAATTTTTTGGAATTTATTATGTTGACGCGATGTTCGACTTTTTACTGAATTGAAGGCATGACCCGAATAATTTTTTAAAGTTTTTCATTTTTCGTTCTAATTTATCTAAGTCCTTTTCGTGTGCTTTATATTTCACTTCAACGATACCAATTGCATCACCGTTGATCATAACAATGTCGTATTCTTCTTCAAGCCTACCTTACCGCATACACAAGTTTGGTGCGATACCATCAAAATGAATCGTTCCCAAGTGTGTATCAGCAGCTAAACTGTTGTAAAAAAACTCTTCTGCAACTGCCCCCTGATTTTTGCTCACGCCATCTACAATATCCGCGACGTGACCAATTTTTCTTGCCATATTTTCTACTTGTTTTTCAAGGCGGCAGATTTGCTCATCGGTTCTGTTGATTTGCTCATCGGTTTTTCTTTGAGCCTCATGTAAATTCTTACTATCAATCGCCAAACTATCTACCAATTCCTTCAATTCTTCGTCTGTCACTTCAATTAACTTCAACTTTGTTCAAAATTTCAGCTTGAATTTTACCACGCCAACACATTCAAAAAAGCCCGCTCCCCAGTTTTCACACCAAAGAGCAGGCTTTCAAGTTTTAACAACATCAAGCAAAGCAGGTCAAAACACAACCTGTTTTACGCTGACTTTTTAACATCTAACCATGTGTCATAAGCTAAATACGCTAAAAAACTCACAAAGCCAATCATCATTATCGCGAACAAAATGCTATTCATTTTCTAAATCCTCCAATAATCGTTTCATTCGTTTGTAACTCCAAAAAGCAAATCCCAAGCTACAGAAGAATCCTACACCCGTAAGTGATAACATCCAAAAACTAATAACCAAATAACGTTCCGCTGCCCAACCAATGACCGCTAGAATTACTGCTAACGCTGCAAAAAACATTTTTTCGTGAAATGCAATCTCTGCTTTAATTCTGTCTATTTTTGCCATAATTTACACTTCCAACAATTTCAAATACCGCAAATCTCACCACATCAAAAAAGCCCGCTCCCCAGTTTTCACACCGAGGACGGTTTCCATTGTAAAACCACATCAAGCAACAGCGAATTATACAATTGGAAAAAAGGCTTTCATAACTAACGTAATAATTCCACCTAGCACTAAACCAACCATCCATTTCAAAACAATCAATTCTTTTTCTAATCGATTGATGTCACATTTAAGTTCTTTTTCTAGTTTCGTAATGTCGGATTTTGTTGCTAATTGTGAATCTAATGCTTCGGACAATGCAGCCGACAAAGCCTCCAATTCAGCCTTAGCTTGTTCTGATGAGACCCCCGCTTTTTCCAATTTATCAACAAATTTGTATGTATCAAACATCACCGCAGCCATTTTATTCTCCAAAATTAAAAACAACCCAAATCTTACCACAACAAAAAAGCCCGCTCCCCAGTTTTCACACCAAAGAGCAGGGCTTTCAAGTTTTAACAACTAATGAAAAAATGCAATTTTGATTAACGCGCTGGTAATGATACCAAGGCAAACAAAAATTGCTTTGTTTGTCCATTTGGTGAATTGCAACTCTTGTTTAATGTCATGAAAACCGTCTTTCATCTCACCTCGCAACTGCTCAATTTTAATTTCAGTTTCTTTGATGCGTAAATCTAAGAAGTCTTTCGTGACCGTTTCGCCTTGAACTTTAGAAATTGTTCTTGCAATCGACTCTGCTTGACTGCGTTCAATACCCACTGCGATCATTTCGGTCGTTGCTTGTAATGTATCAAAGTATGCCATGACAATTCCTGCTAGTTT
>CAIRCR010000377.1 GCA_903877065.1 uncultured Pseudomonadota bacterium | reverse complement strand
TAGAGCTTGTAATTAGTTTCGTGTAACCATTTTGGAAAGTTCTTTAAAATCAAACTCCCAATTTGGCGTTTACACGGAAATTTTTACAGTCTCCAATGCTATAAAACCTTTAAACACAGGTTAGTGAATGGCTAGTGATAAATCCTCCTGTGATTGTGATGTAACTGGTATCACTTGGTTGTCAGATGTGCAGGGGATTGATATAACATAGGTGTGGACGGTGTTAATGTTCATGAATTTATATCATTACTTTTAAGGAAATTTATCATGAACCCAAATACTTATCGCCGTTTAGTCTTAATGTGCATTCTCACTATGGTTTCTACACCTTTATTTGCTGAAGTTGTACCAGCTCCAACAACGACACCTGAACAAATAGCCACTCCAGCTAGAACGGTTGAAGAGCATCAAAAAGCGGCCGAGAACCATAAAGAACACGCCGACCATCACAAAGCAATGGCTGAGTATGACAAATCATTAGCACGCGAATATAAAAACTTCGGCAATCATGACTTACATGAAAATTATGAAGAATTAGCCCAGCACCATCAGAAGCTGAGTAAAGAACACGCCAAGACCGCTATAAATCATGAAAAAGCAGCGATAAAAGCTAAGTAATTTAACATTGGGGAATATCATGAAAGAAACTAAATCGTTAAAGAAAATTGCAGCAAGTGTGTATTTATGTCAATTACTAACATTCATATTAGCTGGCTTTCCGTTGTTAATTGGTGTTGCGCTTAATTTTTACAATAAAGATGAAGCGGTTGGTACTTGGATTGAATCACACTTTGATTGGCAGATTAAAACAGCTTTGATTGCTTTAACGGGTTTTGCCGTTGGTGGAATACTGTTTGAAATGAATTTTTTTCTGAGTGTAGCCACGTTGATTAGCACTGTTGTTCTAATGATTTATCGAATTGTCATCGGCTGGAGTGCATTGAATTCCGATAAGCCAGTTGATAATCGTAATTAGTCATAGCTATCGCTTCGATATTTTTTGGGCGTTGCTGTATAAATAAAAACCTTTTAAATCAAATAACTGTATTTTATAGGTATATCAAAATCGGCTAAAAAACGGTGGTTTTGTCAAAAAATATAGCCATCATAAAATTCAACATATTGATTTAGAATAAGTTTATTTATACACCAACGCCTTGGTGGCTGAGGTTACTTTATATGTATATGTGAAATAAAATGTGGTTACGAACAGATTGCAAAATTACTTTCGATATTGATATTCCGACATCATTTATATTGATGCTTCGTCCCAGAAGTGGCTTGCAACAATGGGTTTCACGCGATTCTTACCTGATTACACCGATTGTTTCAGTGGTTGAATTTACGGATAGTTATGGCAATTTATGTCAACGTTTAATTGCCTCGCGTGGTGAATTTTCAATTCATACTTCAGCCGATATTTTAACGGCGGCAAATATTGACGTAAATTTTGATGCGCCATTTGATGAAGTTCATACCCTGCCAGATGGCGTATTAACGTATTTGTTACCCAGTCGTTATTGTCAATCTGACCAATTTTTTGAACTGGCTCAAAAAATTGTTGCCAATGAAATATCGGGTTATGCACAAGTGGCGGCGATTGTTTCGTGGATACAACAAAATATTCAATTTAATTCTTATTCCCCTCATTTTATTCAACTTTCTGCCATTGAAGTTAATCAAAAAGGCGAAGGCATTTGTCGTGATTTAACGCATCTGGCTATCGCACTTTGTCGCAGTTTGTGTATTCCCTCTCGAATTGTGGTGGGATATTTGTACGGACTTGAGCTAATGGATTTTCATGCGTGGTTTGAGGCTTATGTTGGTGGGCGTTGGTACACATTTGATCCAACACAAAAACAGCCAAGAGGTGGGCGTATCGCCTTAGCTTATGGACGTGACGCAGCAGATGTAGCCATATTTAATCAATTTGGTTCAATGCAATCTGCTCGCAATATATCAGTTAGTGTTAAATTTTTGATGGGTAATTGAATCAAGATAAATAGCAGCTCGCTCTTCTTTCATTTGAGAATACAAACATGAAAATCCACCAATGTGAAATTGAAACCGCGCTTGCCAGTTTGCATTCACGGCATTCAGGTTTGACTGCTGTTGAAGTTGAAAAACGTTTAAAAGAATACGGTAAAAATCAAATTGACGAAGTGCGTGGCGAATCGCTGATTTGGCGTTTTATCAAAGAGTTCATTCATTTTTTTGCCTTAATTTTATGGCTCGCGACAGGTTTAGCGTTTTTTGCTGAATTTCAACAACCAGGCGAAGGCATGAAAACGCTGGGTTATGCCATTTTAGGTGTGATTTTAGTGAACGGTGTTTTTTCCTTTTGGCAGCAATTTCGCGCTGAACGTGCCATTGGTGCGTTGCAAAAATTGCTACCCAGTTACGTTAAGGTGTTACGAGAAAATCAAATCAAACAAATTTTTGCCGCTGATTTAGTGCCTGGTGACGTACTCGTTTTGCAAGAAGGTGATAATGTTCCAGCGGATTGTCGATTGCTTGAAGCGTTTTCTTTGCGTGTGAATAACGCAACTGTAACAGGCGAATCGCTTCCGCAAGCACGAGATGCTTTACCATCAAATGAAGAAAGTTTAGATCGTTCTCGCAACACGCTTTTAGCTGGCACATCCGTTGTTTCGGGTGAAGGTAGAGCGTTAGTGTTTGCGACAGGAATGCACACCGAATTCGGAAAAATCGCGCATCTCACACAAACTGTTGTTAAAACAAATTCACCTTTGCAGCGCGAAATTGCTCGTTTAAGTCATATTATCGCGGGACTTTCAATTACTTTGGGTGTGATTTTTTTCTTTATTGGGCAATGGATTGGTTTGTCGTTTTGGACAAATTTCATGTTTGCGATTGGCATTATTGTTGCCAATGTGCCAGAAGGTTTATTACCAACAGTGACGCTTTCGCTCGCCATGGCAACACAACGCATGGCAAAACGAAATGCGTTAATTCGGCATTTACCTTCTGTTGAAGCGTTAGGCAGCGCAACCGTGATTTGCACCGATAAAACGGGAACATTGACACAAAATAAAATGTCGGTTCGGACGATTTATTTGCAAGACCAATTTTTCACACCCATTCAATTGCAACGTGAACCTGAAATAGTGCAAAGTCAGCGGCGATTTTTTGAAAACGCGCTGCTTTGTCAAAGCCTCAAAGAAACCATGACGGACGGTGAATGGCAAGCCTTTGGCGACCCGATGGAATTGGCGTTGGTTCACACCGCCAAAACGTGTTTAGGGGAAACGTTAGCTTATCCCAAAATTAACGAAGTTGCTTTCGATACTGACCGCAAAAGACTTTCAACGATTCACCAAACACCCAAAGGCGTAATGTTATATTGCAAAGGCGCGTTAGAAACGGTGTTGCCGTTGTGCAATCAAATTCAAAATAAGGGTGAAATTTTAGAAATATCTGTAAAAGAAAAACAAAAAATTATTCAAGCTCAAGAATCAATGGCAGATAAAGGGTTGCGTGTTTTGGCGTTTGCGTGGAGCGAAATTCAGGAAGGATGCAGCATTGAATCACAAGAAAATGCGTTAATTTTTTGCGGTTTAGTGGGGTTGGAAGACCCACCACGCCCTGAAGTCGCCGATGCAATGAAAAAGTGTCACGCGGCAGGCATTAAAGTGATTATGGTGACAGGTGATAATCCGCACACCGCGTTAGCCATCGGCAAACAAATCGGGCAAGTTCAATCTGAAAATCCTGTTGTGATTACGGGCGACCATTTGCGAAATTGGTCTGAAACACAATTGCGTCTTGCCTTAGACGCACCTGATATTATTTTTGCTCGCGTTGCTGCCGACCAAAAAATGCGAATTGTTGCTGCGTTGAAAAAGAAAAATCACATCGTTGCGGTAACCGGCGATGGGGTGAACGATGCGCCCGCGTTGAAATTGGCTGACATTGGTATTTCGATGGGACTTAGTGGAACAGACGTTGCGAAAGAAGCGGCGGATATGATTTTGCTAGATGATAATTTTGCGACGATTATTGCGGCAATTGAAGAAGGACGAGCGGTTTATGACAACGTGCGTAAGTTCTTTACCTACATTTTGACTCATACCATTCCAGAATTGTTGCCATTTTTAGCGTTAGTCTTATTTCAAGTCCCGCTTGCTTTGACTGTGTTACAAATTTTAATTATTGATTTAGGTACAGACACCTTGCCTGCTCTTGCTTTAGGGGCTGAAAAACCTGATCCCAATGTTATGCAACGTCCACCACATTCTCAAAAAGAGCGACTAATTGATTGGCGATTATTAACACGAGCCTATTTGTTTTTAGGCGTTATTGAAGCGTGTGCGGCAATGACTGCGTATTTCTTCATTTTATACAGTGGTGGCTGGCAATGGGGAGAAGTATTGAATGTTCAAAATCCACTTTATCTGCAAGCGACAACGACTTATTTAGGTGCGATTATCGTGATGCAAATCATGAATGTGTTTTTATGTAAATTACCCAATCGCAGTTTATTTAGCGGAAAATTGTTTGATAACCCAATGATGTTGTGGAGTATTGGATTACAAATTGCGTTGATTTTTGTGCTGATTTACACACCTTGGGGGCATTTCATTTTTGGTACTGCACCGTTGCCAGCTAAAACATGGCTAATGATCATTCCGATGGCATTCGTGATGCTTATTTTTGAAGAACTGCGGAAGTTTTTCGTTACGCAAAAATAAGTTCTATGATCCCTCAATAGTAATCACAACAAAAAAATCGAAAAGTTTTCAAAATTAGCGGAAAACATCAGATTATTAGCTGAATGCTGATCGCGATACACTGTTGACGGATCACTTTACTCTTACATTAAATTGTAAAATTCTCTCTGGAAATTAAGATGAGTTATTTAAATTTCCTTTTCTTACAATCATCAAGTTCAGTGTATATGTGGAATAGAATAAAAAAATTTGGTAAAAAAAATAAAAAACCAGCACTATCTTTAAGGCAGATTATTAAGGATGGGCAGTTTGACGATACGGGATTGAATTGGCGTAATTTTTGGCGAGACCCTTACCATCTTATGCTAATGATTCCGTGGAGTGTGTATCTAACACTAATTACTTTAGGTTATATAGCACTGAATTTACTTTTTGCATTCATTTATTGGGTTGGTGGTGATTGTATAGCCAATGCCGATGCAAATTCCTTTTTGGATAAGTTTTTTTTCAGTGTTCAAACTTTAGCTTCAATTGGCTACGGTGTAATGTATCCAAAAACAATTTATGCAAACACAATTGTCACGGCTGAATCTATAGTTGGGTTAATAGGGATTGCCATGATGACAGGGCTTTCATTTGCTCGCTTTTCCAAACCAACAGCGCGAATTTTATTTAGTCAAGTTGCCGTCATTACAAATCATAACAATCAACCAACGCTAATGTTCAGAGCGGCAAATGAGCGTACTAACTTAATTTTGGAAGCACAGATAACCTGTTGCATATTCCGTGATGAAATCACTTTTGAAGGGAAATCAATGCGTCGAATTTATGATTTAAAATTAGTTAGAAATCAAACACCAAATTTCATGTTGACGTGGACCGTTATGCACCCTATTGATGGACAAGAAGTAAAC
>CAIRCR010000376.1 GCA_903877065.1 uncultured Pseudomonadota bacterium | reverse complement strand
GCCACTCAGTGAATCTGAACCAGCTCCACCATCTAAAGTATCGCTACCATCATTGCCAAAAAGCGTGTCATTACCGCCATTTCCAAGCAATTTGTTGTTGCCGATGTTGCCCGTTATTGTGTTCGGATTATTATCGCCAGTTGCATCAATGTCATTTTCACCAAGCAAATTGATAACTTCAATCGCTTCAAGCTGTGCCAATGTGATACTGCTGTTTACTGTATCTATGCCGCCTAACGGGCTGGTGTTTTCAATAACGGTATCACCGCTATTTTCAACAAAATAAACATCGTTACCATTTCCGCCCATCATTTTGTCCGTGCCTGAACCACCATCAAGCGTGTCATCACCGTTGCCACCGTCTAAAATATCGTTGTCATCGTCGCCATTCAGTAAATCATTTCCATCACCACCGATTAACGAATCATTATCTGCACCACCAAAAAGTTGGTCATTATCGTTTCCACCGTTAATGCTGTCGTTACCGCTGTTTCCTTTCAAAATATCATTGCCGATTGCGCCCACAATGCTATCTGCAATCGCCGAACCTTCGACGTTATCTGCGTCGCTTAATGTGCCTTTGAAATTGGGATTGGCTTGCGTCAGCGTGACAAAATTGGAATTTGACGTTTGTGGTAGCGTAATATTTGAATCGGGTGATGTCACAACAGGTATGTCTTCTGACAAAATGTTAAATGTTTGCGTGGCGTTAATTTCTGCGCCTTTGTCATCGGTTACAACATAATCAAGCGTCACAACACCGCTAAAATCTTTATCAGGCGTGAACGTAAATGTGCCGTTTGCATTGTTGTTGGTAATTTCACCATTTTCAGAGCTAATTAACGCGATTCTTAACGCGTCATTATTCGCATCGCTAAAGCCTTGTAACAAATTAAAATCACTCAAAACATAAACGACATTCTTTTTACCATCGACTAATTTTGCGCTCGCTGAACCTGTTGGAGCTTGATTTGTAATCACGAGAAGATCAGAAACTAAATTAAACGTTTGACTGGCGTTGATTTCGCCGCCGTTGTCATCGCTGACAATGTAATCGAGAGTGACGTTACCGCTAAAATCTTTGTCGGGTGTAAATGTAAAACTTCCATTTGCGTTGTCGATAATTTCACCATTTTCAGAACTGATTAACGCCACACGCAAAATATCATTATCAACATCACTAAAACCTTGCAACAAATTGACGTTGCTTAATGTGTAAGGTGTGTTGATTTTACCGTTGGCTAATTTTGCGACTGCTGAACCTGTTGGACTTTGATTGGTTGCCATAATTTTAAATACCTGAGTTGCGTTGATTTCTGCACCGTTGCTGTCACTGATTAAATACTCAAGCGACACATTGCCGCTAAAATTTTGGTCAGGCGTGAAAGTAAAAGTACCGTTATTTTCTGATATTTCGTCATTTTCAGCGGCGACTAAAACGATTTGTATGGGTTGTTATCTGCGTCGCTAAAGCCTTGTAGTAAATCAGAACTGGTGAATTTATAAGGCGCGTTAAATTTACCGCTATTTAATTTTGCAGTCGGTGAACCTCTTGGAATTTGATTTGTCATTGTGTGATCTCCTGTTTCGCTAAAAATTCGCGCATATCGTCATTTTCAACGCGCTGATAAATGTCTAAAACGGGTAACGTCAAATCAATCGACGTAAACGTAATATTGTCGTCAATGTAGTAATAACTCGATTGCCAATTGTCAGCTCTGCGAAAAACTTCGATTTCAATAAGGTCTTGTTCGATTAAAACGTATTCTTCCAAAGTCGGAATGTTTTGATAAACGAGGCGTTTTAAGGTTTGATCAAATTTGCGGGTGGATTTTGATAACACTTCGACAATCAAACGTGGGGATTCTTCAAAATGGCTGTTGCTGTCGCTTTTTGTGCAACTGACCAGTACGTCAGGATAAAAGTATTTTTTGCCTTTATCGGCGCGAACTTTCATGTCAGAACTTAACACCACACATGGCGTATTTTCTAAGTGGTTGGAAAACTTTTGGACTATTCTTGAAATCAAAATTTGATGGTTTCGGCTTGCGCCAGACATTGCAAAAATTTCACCATCAAAGTATTCATTTTTAAATTCGCTGATTTCTTCGCGTTCAAGATAATCTTGTTCGCTGATGTAATCGGCTTTGTGGTTCGGGAAGCTCATTTTTTAACACCAGTCGCCGTTCTGCCAATGTTATCCGAAGGATTTACATCGTTTTCATTCGATTTTGCGAAAACACTTGAACTCACGCCACCCGATTTTTGCATGATGACATTCATGGTTTTGGTCACATTCGCACCCGCAGCTAAATCACCAATTTGGCAAACCACACTCAAGCCGTTATTTTTCAATTCACAACCATTTGAAGAAGCGGTGTAACTCATGAATTT
>CAIRCR010000375.1 GCA_903877065.1 uncultured Pseudomonadota bacterium | reverse complement strand
TTATTTCGTGGCGCGGCAGAAGGACACATTCGCCAATATCTCATCGAAAATCTGAATTATCTCGATGCCGTGATTGGTTTGCCTGCTAACATTTTCTACGGCACGAGCATTCCAACGTGTGTGTTGGTGTTCAAGAAATGTCGCAAGAATCCCGATGATGTTTTATTCATCGATGCCAGCGCACATTTTGAGAAAGTTAAAACCCAAAACAAACTCTTGCCTGAGCATATTCAAGCCATTATTGATGCCTATTTGAATCGTACCAATACGCCAAAATACAGCCACTTTGCGACTTTGGACGATATTAAAGCCAACGATTACAACCTGAACATTCCGCGTTATGTCGATACGTTTGAAGCGGAAGCCGTGATTGACTTGGATTCGATTGCCGCACAATTAACGGAACTCGAAAACACCAGCAAAAAGACAGATGAAACCATTGCAGCATTCTGTTTGGAATTAGGCATCAAACCACCGTTTAAAATTTAGGAGGTACACAATGAGCGAAATTATCTTTTTAATTGAAGATGCTGAAGATGGCGGATTTATTGCCAAAGGTTTGAATTACGGCATTTACACCGATGCAGAAACCGTTGAAGAATTGCGTGAAAATATCCGTGATGCAGTACGTTGTCATTTTGATGATAACGAAGCAAAACCCAGCGTGATTCGGTTGCATTTTGTTCGTGATGAAGTTATCAGCGCATGAAACTCCCGCGTAATTTAACAGGTGTTCAAGTCGTCAAACTTTTAGAACCGCTCGGTTATCACGTCACGCGGCAAACGGGCAGTCATATTCGGATTAGTCTGCAAAATGGCAGCCATCACGTTACCATTCCCGCGCATAATCCGATTAAAACAGGGACGTTGTCGGCAATACTTAGCGATATTGCGGCACATTTCGGCATTAAAAAAGACGAGTTGTTGAATCGTTTAATGTGATTTTTAAAAGTTAGGAATTAGCCATGACCGCTGTAACATTTGAACTAGAGCTTGAACCCGAATTAGAAGAAGTTTTGCAAGCAATGGCAGAAGAAGCGAACCTTCCTTTTGATGAGTTTGTTAATAATTTATTTCGTGAGTATTTAGCCCATAGAAAGTATTTAGAGGAAAACAATGAACACACCAACATTACGATTTAAAGAGTTTAGTGGCGAGTGGGAAGTTAAGAAACTTTATGAAATATCTAACATAAAAACAGGACCATTTGGTTCAACTTTACATGAAGCAGATTATGCTTTGACAGGTACACCAATTATCACAGTTGAACATTTGGGCGAGCAAGGTATTACGCATAAAAATCTCCCTTTAGTTTCAGATGACGACAAAGAAAAATTAAAATCATACGTTCTGAAAAGCGGTGATGTTGTTTTTAGTCGAGTTGGTTCTGTAGATAGGAGTTGTTTAGTTTGTGAACAAGAAAATGGTTGGTTTTTTTCAGGTCGTCTTTTAAGAGTTCGTTTAACAGATAAAAATTTTAATTCTAAATTTCTAAATCAAAATTTTAAAAATGATTTTGTTAAATATCGAATTCGTAGTGTTGCAGTTGGTCAAACAATGGCTTCACTTAACACAGAAATTTTAAAAGATTTTCATTTATCTTTTCCAACCCTCCCAGAACAAACCAAAATCGCCAACTTCCTCACCGCCATTGATGAAAAAATAGCCCAACTCTCACAAGCCGCGCAGTTACTCACCGATTACAAAAAAGGCGTGATGCAGCAGATTTTTAGTCAGCAGTTACGTTTTAAAGATGATGACGGGCGGGAGTTTGCGGAGTGGGAGGAGAAAAGTTTGGAGGCATTTTTAATTCCTGAATTTAGAGAAGTCGAAAAACCAAAAGGACTTTATTTGGCTATTGGAATAAGAAGTCATTGCAAAGGTACATTTCAAAGACCAGACGCA
>CAIRCR010000374.1 GCA_903877065.1 uncultured Pseudomonadota bacterium | reverse complement strand
TTCAGCGGCTGGTGTTGCGTTAATGGGCGCGTCAAACCACAAGTATACATTTTTCAGCCACTTGAAATGGACTCCTGCAATTGCAGCGGGTTACGCAGGCAGTATTTTTGTGCATTATTTGATTAACAGTTAAGTTTTAATCTGATCAGATATGAAGAAGCCCAGTTTCTAGTTACGCACTAGACTGGGCTTTTTAATTACATTGCACTTGTTATTTGAATCCACCGAGTTTAAAAATTATGAATTACATCGCTATAAAAATGCTTATGGGCGACAAAGGCAAATACATTGGCATCGTAATGGGGTTAACGTTTGCGTCGTTGATTATGACTCAACAGCCTGCGATTTTTATAGGTTTAATGGCACGGTCTTATAGTTTTCTTTCCGATGTCGGCTTACCCGATATTTGGGTAATGGACAAGAAAGTACAATTTATCGACGACATCAAGCCATTACAAGATACTGAACTTTATCGCGTGCGTGGTGTGTCGGGAATCGAATGGGCGATGCCCATGTACAAAGGAATGTTAAAAGCTAGAATGGCGGATGGAACGTTTCAAACGTGCAACGTAATCGGTTTGGACGACACCACGTTAATCGGCGCACCGCCCATTTTATTGGAAGGAAAATTAGAAGATTTACGCCGTAGCGATAGTGTGATTATTGATGTTGACGGTGCGACTGAAAAACTCGCAAAACCACCGCTAGTTGACGGCGACAAAAAAATTCCACTCAAAGTTGGTGACAATTTAGAACTCAATGATCATCGTGCTTTTGTTGTTGGGATTGCGAAAGTAACACGCACTTTTCAATCACAACCCGTGATTTATACTACCTATTCACGCGCGAAAAGTTACGCACCGCGTGAACGAAAATTGCTGTCGTTTGTGTTAGTGAAAGCCAAAGCGGGAGAAAATATCCACGAATTAACAGAACGTATTCGTGCAAACACAGGACTCGCCGCTTATACACAACAGGAATTTATGGATTTAACGTACAATTATTTTATGCACAACACGGGCATTCCAATTAACTTTGGAATTTCAATTACATTAGGTTTTATTGTCGGAGCGGCGATTGCAGGACAAACGTTTTACAATTTTACACTCGAAAATTTGCGGCAATTTGGCGTGCTCAAAGCGATGGGAACCAGTAATTGGACGTTGTTGCGAATGATTTTATTGCAAGCGGTTTTAGTCGGCAGTATCGGTTACGGAATGGGCGTGGGATTGACAGCATTATTTGGGTATTTAATGCGACATTCAATTTTGGCATTTAAATTTCCATGGCAATTACTGGTATTTAGTGGAGCAGGTGTGAGTTTGATTTGTATGCTCGCCGCACTCATTAGTATTTTAAAAGTGATTCGTTTAGAACCTGCGATTGTGTTTAAAGGATAAAAATGGGGATTGCTGTACGCTGTGAAAATTTAACAAAAATTTATGACACGAGTGAGCAAAAAGTTGTTGCGCTCAACAGCGTAAATTTAAAAATCAATTTAGGCGAATTGATGATGCTCGTTGGACCATCAGGTTGTGGTAAAACAACATTGATTTCGGTTATCGCTGGCATTTTGGATCAAAATTCTGGCTTGTGTGAATTATTTGGCGAAAATTTATTGACGATGAAAAGTAAAGATAAATTACAGTTTCGCGCCACGCAAATTGGTTTTGTATTCCAAGCATTTAATTTATTGCCATCACTCAATGCCGCTGAAAATGTATCTGTGCCATTGATTATTAACGGTGTAAAACGTGACACAGCGAAACAACAAGCAATTGAAGTATTGGAACGTGTTGGGCTGGGAGAACGTTGGAAGTCATATCCGAATCAACTTTCAGGTGGACAACAACAACGAGTGGCGATTGCGCGTGCATTGGTTCACAGTCCACGTTTGATTGTGTGTGATGAACCCACCAGTGCGTTGGATCACACCAGTGGGCAAAATGTTATGAATTTATTAAAAGAAGTTGCCGTGCATAAAGATCGTGCTTTAGTCATCGTGACACATGATGCACGCATTTTTGAATTTGCTGACCGTATCGCTGAAATGGACGATGGTCATATTGTGAATATGCGTTAATCGCTTTTATTTATTTAACACTTGACGACCATTTAACGGCTGATCGTGACGTGCATTATCAGCATAAAATTTTTCAAAATCGGCAATTTGCGTTTTAGACAATTGAATAGGAGTTTTCAAAACATACCAATTCACGCCTTCTGAGCAAGGCGGCGTTGTTAAAGAACCTGCGTAAAGAAAAAACTTGCTCTTTACAATCGGTAGCAATTTATTTGGGTTGATTGTCACACCAGCAACGCTAACATCTTTTACGTCATTTGGCGAGTGAGCTAGAATTTTTTGAAATTCAATATTCACCTTGCCTTCTTCAGCAAAAACACCTAACACAGCCAATTTACCGTCAGGCGTACCGTGAACAAAATGAATTTCAAGTGGATAAGTTTTGCCGTTGATAACGTGTTCACTTGGCGCATGAATGTGATATTGCAACAAATCGTATTTTTCACTGCCAATCATCAAATTACCTGCTTTAGCATTCACTTTGACAGTGTGACCATTGTTAGAAATTACTAACGGTTCTTCCAAATATTTTGGTTGCAATAAATTCATACTGCTTACCGCTTTTGCTGTACCTAAATCAACGGGCGACTGTTTTTGACCTAAACTGCATTCAGCATAAGGATAAGGCGGTTTTACGGTGACAGTCTTGTCGGTAATTTCACCCCATTCGGCTTGCTCGTCATACAACCAGTGTGGATCAGAGGCAAATGCGGTTGTAGATACCGCCATGAAAGATAATGCAAAAATCGCTTGTTTCAATAAAAATTTCATATTCAATTGTTCCAAATTAGCAAGTGTGAGTACGGCAAAAATCAACAATGTTTGTTGATTCTTTTGGTGTTGTTGCGTCCGTTTTTTGTTCTTGCGACGGTGCAGTTGTTGGTTGAATAGAGGATTGATTTTGCTCTTCTGCCATAACGGGCGTAAATAATAAAGGTAAGACTAAAGTAGCTAAAACACGTTTCATAATCGATTGCTCCGAATAAATTGTAAGTATTTGAACATTTTTAAAAAACATCAGACTTGATTTCACCCCTGTTTTTCAAAGTTAATTCTAACTCAGCAATTGAATTAAAACGAGTTTGCTTGAAAATTATGTAGTGATGACTGCTTTAAACTTGTCAAAACTGAAAGTTATTTCCCTGAAAATTTATAGCTATGATCTGTAAACACTAATCAGGACAAAAAAGTTAAGCCACTTTTCGAAAATTCTCAAAGTTGGCAGGCGACATCATATTGCTAGCGGAATGCCGACGTTTACGGTTATAAAAAACTTCAATGTATTCGAAGACAGAAGCATGAGCTTGTTCCCTAGTTTTGTAGCGTTCATGAAAAACCAACTCCGTTTTCAAGGTGTGGAAAAAGCTCTCCGCTACTGC
>CAIRCR010000373.1 GCA_903877065.1 uncultured Pseudomonadota bacterium | reverse complement strand
CATAAAACGTAAAAATTGAAATTATCGAAAATGCACCAAATTGGCAGAAAAAACGACATTTTAAGCTATTTTTGAAATGCCATCAAAAAACGTATTATTTATAACAAATTGATATTTAAATAAAATTAAATTTAAAAATGTGATTATGTACCCCGCTCAATGTGGCGGATAACGATAAAAATATTGAAAATCAAAACAAGCATCATGTTTCATTTGTTGAGGCACAGTATGCTTTTTTAGATTTCCACAGGGTGATTTTTGAAGATGTTAATCACAGTGACGTTGAGCCGCGATTTTATTGTTTGGGTAAAAACAAAGAAGGTTCAAGTATTCCAGTAATAATTTGCGTCTTTGGCTTCGGTCAGATAAAGCACGCGCCCGTCTTTTTACATGACGCGGCATTTTTTGAGGTAATAAATGTTGGCGTGTTTGGAATAAAGAATGCCTTTTAAATCAGTAAGTTGTTCCATATCATTTTTGTTGTTTGATTTTAGTAGCGAGAATTTAGTTTTTTACCAATTTTTGAATAATCAAACTGCCAACCATATCACCTTCAACATTAGCGGCAGTGCGTATCGTATCAAGCAGTCTGTCAATTGGTAATAAAATGGCAATTGCTTCAGCGGGCAAACCAACAGATTGTAAAACCATTACCATAGTGACCATTCCCGCGCTTGGTATTCCAGGTGCGCCAATTGCGGCAAACATCGCTGTAAAAAAGACAACCAATTGCTGCATCAAGTTCAAATCAATTCCAACCAGATTTGCAACAAATAAGGCAGCAACGGCTTCGTAAAGTGCTGTGCCGTCCATGTTAATTGTCGCGCCTAATGGAATCACAAATTGTGCAATTTCTTTGCGGACGTGCAAATTATGTTCAGCGCAACGCAAGGTAATCGGCAACGTCGCTGAGCTTGAACTTGTTGCAAATGCGGTTAATAAAGCCTCTCTTGCACCATGCCAAAAACGCCACGGTTTTACGCCCGTGACTAAATACAAAATTAACGGCAATAAAACGACACCATGCAATAACAAACCGCCTGTAACAACAGCAGCAAATTTGCCTAATGCGCTAAGTAATGAAAAATCTTGCGTTACCATCAATTTAATCAACAACGCCATAATGCCAAATGGGGCGAGTGTCATAATCCAACGCACCATTTGCATAACGATTTCGAGTGATTCTTGCAACAACGCTAAAATGTTTTTATATCGCTCACCACCAATCACGAGCGCAACGCCTAAAAATAAGGCAAAAATCAACACTGCCAACACTTCACCTTGTGCCAATGCGGCAAAAGGATTCATAAATAAACTATGCAAAAATTTTGTAAAAAAATCGGCAGGTGTTTGTTGTTTTGCTGAAAAATTCGTCATTGCATTTTGCAACATATCTAAATGCAAACCTTTCCCTGGTTCAAAAATTTGGTTTGCCAATAACCCAACAATAATTGCCACTGACATCGAAAACACAAAAAAGCAAAGTGTACTAATCCAAACACGATGAATTTGCTTATGTGCTTGTAAATTTGCCACGCCGACGACAATAGATGTAAAAACAAGTGGAATTAAAACCATTTTCAGCAAATCAATAAACAACGTACCAACTAAATTGGCGACGTATAAACTGGTTTGTGCTGTCGCGGAATCCTTCCCTATTGCAACTAAACCGAAGCCAATCGCAATGCCAAAAATCGCACCGAGTAGAATTTGTGTGTTAAGAGAAGGGATTTTCATTTTTATTTTATATCGAATTTATGGATTTCTGATTTCGTCGCTACACGTTCAATCACGCCTATCAAATTTGATCTGCTTGGTCGATAACGACGGGAAATTTGAGTTTGTCATGATAATTTGCGTTTCTTTGAAATTAGAAACGCAAACCATCTCACACGATGACGACAAGTTATGTCATTGGGAAGTTAAAAGTGAGCTTATTTTAATGCGTCAGTGACGTGAGGTTCAATCAATTGATACATTAACTGGTGCATTCGTGGACTTGCGGCAATTACGTTGCCCGATTCTAAATAGCCATCTTTAAACGAAAAATCGGTTGCAACACCCCCCGCTTCTTTGACGAGCAAAATTCCCGCTGCCATGTCCCATTCTTTCAATTCGATTTCCCAAAAACCGTCTAAACGCCCAGCGGCTAAATACGCTAAATCGAGTGCCGCTGAACCCGCACGGCGTATGCCTGCGGAATCAATGGTAATAGCACGAAACATTTCAACATAAGCGTCTAAATGTTGTGGCACTTTAAACGGAAAGCCCGTGCCAATTAACGCGCCTTTCATGCCAGTTAAACTTGTAACACGAATTCGGCGATTGTTGAGCATCGCGCCACCACCACGTTTTGCTGTAAATAATTCATCGCGTAACGGATCATAAACTACGCCAACTTCTAATCGTCCTTTGACTTTCAGCGCAATTGAAACGGCGTATTGTGGGAAACCGTGAATGAAATTTGTTGTGCCGTCGAGTGGGTCGATAATCCAAACAAATTCGTTCCCCTCGTGTTCACCGCTTTCTTCCGCAAGAATACTGTGTTCAGGGTAAGCGGCTTTGATAATTGAGATAATTTCACGTTCAGCCAGACGATCTACTTCAGTGGCAAAATCATTTTTTCCTTTTTGTTCTGTTTCTAAATGAGCGGCTTTATCGGCAAAACGTAAAATGATGTCACCAGCACTACGCGCAGCGCGAATAGCGATATTAAGCATAGGTTGCATAAGAGTTTTCTTTAATTTAAATGAGCGGATTGGTGGTTAAGTTTAGCAAATATTTTGTTAAACTTAGTGCTTTTTAAGCTATTGGATGTTTGTTTTGCTCTCTCATATTAAAATTGTATTAGTTGAAACCTCGCATTCTGGAAATATCGGCGCAGTGGCACGAGCGATGAAAAACATGACTATGACCACCTTATGTTTAGTTTCGCCTAAACTTTTCCCCCATGCTGATGCAACCGCTAGAGCGGCAGGTGCAGATGATATTTTGGCAAGAGCAACCATTTGTGAAACCTTGCAAGAAGCGATTGCAAATTGCACATTGGTTATTGGTGCAAGTGCGAGAAGTCGCTCAATTAGTTGGGCTGAAATTACACCGCGTGAATGTGCTGAAAAAGTTGTTAATGCCTCTGCACACAAAAAAATAGCCATTGTGTTTGGGCGTGAAAATTCGGGTTTAAAAAATGACGAACTCGATTTGTGCAATTATTTGTTACACATTCCCTGCAATCCTGATTACAGCTCTCTTAACATTGCCGCCGCAGTTCAAGTCATTTGCTATGAATTATTTCTTGCAGCACAAAATGGCGAAATGGTGCGCGAATCTGTTGGTGATGATAATGATCAAGTTTTGGCAACAAATGAACAAATGGAATTGTTTTACGATCACCTTTGTGAAGCGTTGAAGGACATTGGTTTTATGCGAATCGACAAACAAAAATCTCTGATGCGTCGATTACGCCGAATTTATAACCGAGCCAAATTACGCAGTAAAGAAGTGGACATTTTGCGTGGCATTTTGCGCTTATCGCAAGGACACAAATCAACAGATTCAACTAATTGAGAACGTTGAAAACTTAGACCGTAAGGCATCAAAATTTTAAATTTTGAGCCTTTTTTACATTCCAAAAGATGATTTTGTGCAATCCAAAATTAAGTCACTTGCCTTTTAAAATAGTGGTTAACGGTTTTTTTGCCACATTTCTCACACAACTAAACCCCGCTAAACACACTAAAAACGCACTGCCAAATGGTGTTAAAACGCACAAGGGTAAATTTGGGCTGTATGTTAAATGTAATGCCCAATGATAAAGCGCGAAAAGCAACACTTGTGAAATAAGCACCGCAAGCAAGCCTGCCAAAAAACCGAGTAATGCAAACTCAAGCAAATGCGTTCTTCGTAATAAAGCGCGATTTGCCCCCAAAACCCGCATCAAGGCACTTTCATAAATACGCTGATCTAAACTGGCGTGTATCACGGCAAATAACACCGTCAAACCCGCAAACAACGCAAAATAAAGAATGAAGTTAATCGCTGAGGTTAATTGTGTAAAAATCGTTTTTAGCTGCGTTAAAACAACATCGACTTCTAAAACAGTCACATTGGGATAAGTTTTAACCAATTGATTCAATAAATTCTTCTGTTCTTTGGGTAGAAAAAAACTCGTTAAAAAAGTTTGTGGGTAATTATCTAAAGTCGTTGGTGAAAAAATCATATAAAAATTAGGTTTCATCGTGTCCCAACGCAAACGACGAATGCTGACTACGTCTGCAATCACTTCTTGATTACTTATCGTAAACGTTAATTTATCACCCAGCTTAACGCCCAAACTTTGTGCTAATTTGTCTTCAATCGAAACTTGATTTTTAACAGGTGTTTTATTCCACCACTCGCCCTCGATAATTTGGTTATCTTCGGGTAATTGTGCTGACCACGTTAAACTTAAATCGCGTCGAATCGCTCTGTCACCTTGCGTTTCTTTGGAAACAATTTTTTGTACAGCAACGTCGTTAATGGCAATTAAACGCCCACTGATGACAGGATAAATGCCGCTGCTGTGAATATTTTGTTGTGTGAAGTCGCTAGAAATTTTGTCGAATTGCTGCGGAAAAATGTTAATGGCAAAGTGATTTGGCGAGTTATTGGGAAGTTGCAACTGCCAATCTTTGAGTAAATCGGTTCGCACGCTGTAACTTAAAATCATCGCAACCAACGTGACACTAAACGCGAGAATTTGCACAGTGCTTATTTTTGGATTTCGTAATAACGCTTCTACACCAAAACGCCAGTTGAGCGAAATTTTAGGTAAAAAGCGTTTTGTATAAAGCAGAAAATGTGTGAGAAAAAAACGAAGAATAAACAGTGTTAATAATCCGCCCCCCATAATTATTGCGGTCATTTTTAGATTATCGGTGTAAAACCAAATAAAAAAACTCGTCAAACTCAGCGCAATCCCATAAACCAACCATGCGCTGGGCGTTACAATTTCTAATTGTTGCTGAAAAATCCGCAAAATACTCACTTTTTGCATTTGCAACAGCGGCGGCACTGCAAAGCCAAACAAAATCGTGATGCCCATCAAAAAACCGAGCAATAACGAAGAAATACTCGGCTGCAAAATCGTTGCGGGCAAAAAACTTTTCAGCAAATAAAACAAACCTTGTTGAACCACTACGCCAATGCCACAACCTAACGCGCTGGTGAAAAGTCCCAAAATCAAAAATTGCAACACGAATAACGTCATGACCTGATTTTGTTTGTAGCCCAAACAACGCAAAACCGCAACGGTATTAAAATGGCGTTCGCTGTAACGACGCGTGGCAATTGCAATTGCTACACCTGAAATTAACACCACTAAAATACTGAGTAATCCCAAATAACTTTCGGCTCGACGTAAGGCTTCGCCAATTTCAGGGCGATTTTGATGAATATCAATAATACGTTGCGAGGCATTTAATTTTGGCTTGACGTAATCGTGAAACGTTTTTAATGCCTTTTCATCGCCGCTAAATTGAAAAGAATAATGCAAGCGACTGCCTGGTTGAGTAACGTGTGTTTGTGCTAAATCGCGCTCATTCAGCATGACTCGCGCTGACATACTGTAAAAATCACCTTGTCTATCGGGTTCGTAGGTGAGAATTTTGCTTATTTTTAGAGCTTTTTCACCGACATTTAACACGTCGCCCAAGTGAAGTTTTAAGGCTGGTAAAATACGTTTTTCAACCCACACTTCGCCTTCTGCTGGGGCTTGCGTGGTAGTGATTTCGCTTTCAGTTTCATCGCTGATTTTTAGCTGACCTCGCAACGGATAAAGCGCGCTCACCGCTTTAACGCTGGCAAGTAACAGTTCATCGTTTTCCACTAACGCGCTTGGAAACTCGATGGTTTTGGCTTGCTTTAATTGCAATCGTGTCGCTTCATCGAGCCATGCTTTTGAAATATCCTCCGAGCTGGAAATAACTAAATCCGCCGCTAAAAACTCAGCCGCTTGCGCATTCATCGTGCGTTGCATTCGCTCAGAAAATAAATTGACCGCTGTCGAGCATGAAACCGCAATGATTAGCGCGAAACATAAAATCGACAACTCGCCGTAGCGCGTGTCACGCCACAATAATCGCCACGCTAATAACGCTGTCGCTTTCATAGAATCGCTCCCGCTTCTAAAGTAATTTTACGATTACAACGATTCGCCAGGTCTTTATCGTGCGTCACTAAAACTAAGGTCGTGTTGTGTTCGTGATTGAGTTCAAACAATAATTCGATAACGTGATTGCCCGTTTTACTGTCTAAATTTCCAGTGGGTTCATCAGCAAATAAAATGGCAGGTTGCGTTACAAAAGCTCTGGCGAGCGCGACTCTTTGTTGTTCGCCGCCTGATAATTTAATGGGCGTGTGACTAAGACGATGGGCTAAACCGACACGTTCAAGTAAGGCACTCGCTTTGGTTTTTGCCTGTTTATCGCCCGCTAATTCGAGTGGCAACATGACATTTTCAAGCGCGGTTAAACTGGCAATCAGTTGAAAAGATTGAAAAACAAAACCAACCAATTGATTACGCATGGTTGCCCGTCCATCTTCGTCCATTGCCGTTAAATTTTGACCATTTAAAAAGACACTGCCCGTGCTGGGTGAATCCAATCCTGCAAGCAAACCTAAAAGTGTTGATTTACCAGAACCCGATGTTCCCACAATCGCTAAACTTTCGCCTTTATCGATTTTGAGCGTCACCTCTTTGAGAATTTGCAATGCACCTTCAGGGCTAAAAACAGTTTTGCCTAAATTAACGGTTTCAATCATAGTATTTGTGGGTTTAATTTAAATTGATGTGGAGGAAATATGGGTAAGTTTTTTGCGGCAAGTTTGCTATTTTTAATGTCGATGACAGTTATCGCACAAAATCGCATTTTAATTGTCGGTGACAGTATTAGCGCGGGTTTTGGTCTGGACAGCGGACAAGAATGGGCTTCATTATTACAGAAAAAATTACAGGCAGAGCAATTAAATTATCAAGTTGTGAATGCAAGCATTAGCGGTGACACAACGGCAGGTGGACTTGCGCGAATTGAGAAATTGCTCAGTGAAAATAAACCACAATGGGTTTTGATTGAATTGGGTGCAAATGACGGATTGCGTGGTTTGTCGCCAAAAGAAATGAAACAAAATTTAGCACAAAGCATTTTGCTTTCACAAAAATCAGGCGCGAAGGTTTTGCTTCTTGAAGTGAAAATTCCGCCAAATTACGGCAAACGTTATCTTGATGCGTTTTATGCCGTTTATCCACAATTAGCAACTGAATTACAAGTGCCTTTTGTATCGTCAATTATGGAAGATGTCGCATTAAATAAAGAGTTAATGCAAAAAGATTTACTTCATCCGAATGAACAAGCACAGCCATTTTTGTTAAACAAAATCTGGCAAACGTTAAAACCGTTGCTGTATTAAAAAACGGGGCGTGTAATTACGCTCACATTTTCTCTCAGATAATTAGGATTTTTCATGTCAGACCACAAAATTTACGGTATCAAACCAAAAGTTGCACAGCACGCACACATTAACGCTGACCAATATCACGCGCTTTATCAGCAATCGATTCAACATCCTGAATCGTTTTGGGCAAAACAAGCAACCCAATTTTTAGATTGGCAAACACCTTGGCATACCGTTTTGGATTACGATTTTCCAACGGCAAAAATTCGTTGGTTTGACGGTGGAAAATTAAATGTCAGCGTGAATTGTTTAGATCGTCATTTAGCCACGAAAGCCAATCAAACGGCAATTATTTGGGAAGGTGATAATCCTGAAAATGATAAAAAACTCACTTACGCGCAATTGCATGAACAGGTTTGTAAATTTGCCAACGTTTTGAAAAATCACGGCGTTCAAAAAGGCGATCGCGTTTGTATTTATATGCCGATGATTTTGGAAGTATCGGTTGCAATGCTGGCGTGTACACGAATTGGCGCAGTGCATTCAATTGTTTTCGGCGGTTTTTCTGCCGAATCATTGAAAGAACGGATTTTAGATTGTGATTGTCGATATGTCGTCTGTGCAGATGAAGGTTATCGCGGTAGTAAAGTCATTCCAATGAAAGCAACCGTTGATAAAGCTCTCGAAAATTGTCCCAATGTTCAAAGCGTTTTTGTCGTTAAAAATACTGCGAATCAAATTGGCTGGAATGAAAAACGTGATGTTTGGTTTCACGATGCAATGGCAAATGCGTCGGTGATTTGTGAACCCGAATGGATGAATGCCGAAGATCCGTTGTTTATTTTGTACACATCGGGTTCTACGGGAAAACCGAAAGGCGTTTTGCATACAACGGGCGGTTATTTGCTTTATGCCGCGATAACTTATAAATATGTGTTTGATTATCAAGAAGGTGAAATTTATTGGTGCAGTGCCGATGTGGGCTGGATTACAGGGCATTCTTATGTGATTTACGCGCCACTTTGCAACGGTGCAACGACGTTGATGTTTGAAGGCGTGCCAATGTATCCAACTGCGTCACGTTTTTGGGATGTCATTGACAAACATCAAGTAAACATTTTTTACACTGCGCCAACAGCAATTCGTGCGTTGATGGCAGAAGGTGATGAATTTGTTACCCGAACGGAGCGAACCAGTTTGCGAATTTTGGGCAGTGTTGGCGAACCTATAAATTCCGAAGCGTGGGAATGGTATTACCACGTTGTCGGTCAAAACGAATGCCCGATTGTGGATACTTGGTGGCAAACCGAAACGGGTGGCATTTTAATTACACCTTTAGTTGGCGCGACGGATTTAAAACCTGGTTCGGCAACGCGCCCGTTTTTTGGTGTTCAACCTGTTATTTTAGACAACGACGGACGCATTCAACACGGCGCAGCTGAAGGCGTTTTAGCGATTCGATTCCCCACACCAGGCATGGCACGAACTATTTACGGTGACCATCAGCGTTTTATTGATACTTATTTCAAACTTTACCCGAATTATTATTTTACGGGTGACGGTGCAAGACGTGACGACGATGGTTATTTTTGGATTACGGGGCGTGTTGATGATGTGTTGAATGTTTCAGGGCACCGAATGGGAACGGCTGAAATTGAAGATGCTCTCGATTTGCACGAACACGTTGCAGAATCGGCGGTTGTTGGTTTTCCACACGCGATAAAAGGACAGGGAATTTATGCGTATGTTTCGTTAAAACATGACTCGCAACCCACCGACGAATTGAAAAAAGAGCTGATTCAATTAGTTCGCAACGAAATCGGCGCGATTGCCACAATTGACGTGATTCAATGGTCGCCGAATTTGCCTAAAACACGTTCGGGAAAAATTATGCGCCGTATTTTGCGAAAAATTGCCGCCAATGAATTTGATAATTTAGGCGATATTTCAACGCTTGCTGATTCGTCGGTGGTGGAAGACATTATTGCCGTGCGTTCGGCAAATTGAATTTGTGATTTTTAACGTCACTATTTTGATTTTTTACTTTAGGAAACACCATGGATTCAGTCTTGCGCTACTTCGATATGCTTTGCTTCATTGCCCAGCTGTAGCAATCATAAACGCACTCAACAAAGTTAAAAGTGTGCGTAAAGTATTCAAGGTTTCTTTCACTTCATCAATTTTTGCCATTTCACCTCCTTTTCAAATTGACGCAAATCTTACCACAACAAAAAAGCTCGCTCCCCAGTTTTCACACCAAAGAGCGGGCTTTCAAGTTTTATAGAACCACCAAGCAAAGCAGGTTAAAACTCAACCTGCTCATGCAACTTTGACCAAATATACAAACATTGCAAAAATAGCAATTCCTATCATTAACATTGCAAAAATAGCCATCATAACTCTCCTATTTCCATCGTTTTTTGTTTGATTTTTGTTATCACCATAAAACCCGCGATAATAAATAACATCATAAAAAATATGCCAATCCAGAACAGTACACCAACATCATCATGCTGAAAAAGCACTGCGACTCCGCCACCAACAGTAATTAAAAACGCACTTAACATTGTCAGCATAGTCCGTAGCGTGTTTAACGACTCCTTCACTTCATCCATTTTTGCCATTTCACCTCCTTTTCAAATTACCAAATTTATGATCACTCTTGTTATATTCCAAATTCGATCGAACCCAATAATTTCCAACTTTTGCTGGTTATGCTATTGTATCTAATTCACGAAAACGATCTTCTTGATGCCTTTCAGGATTTTTGGATTTTAGTACTAGTGCACTACACGCACATTGTCCTGAAGTGTATAGTTCCTCAATTTGTCAAGCTTGATGATCTAGATTTCATCCTCCTAGTGAACTAGAATGTAATCAACACTTCCGCCTTCTATATCCTACACTCCGATAGCATTCTTCTCGATTGTGAGCCCGCTCCAAGGCACAGGTGATGGTTAGTTCATGGAGTAGATGAAACTGAATGACGAAACATTCGCCAGGTACATTACGTGTAATTTAATGAAGACAATTCCGCTGCTCAGGGATTGTTCTTGCCAGACAGTGATGACGTGATTCAAAGTCAGCGTCATGATTGTTTACGGCGTCGGTAAAGGAGATGGTGATGTTCTCGCTGTTTCACGAAACTTATAGGAAATGACAGGTTCCTTGTGCTCCAGCTCGATATGCGGCAGCTGTGCAATGTCGCCTTCCTAGGAAAATGCTTTGATTGCTTCAAAGTCCCAGAGGAAGACGATATTCTTTTATTTGGTATGCAATGTGCTGAAGAATCGCACGTCTGGCGAAAACTTGACATTGTTGATCTCATTCTTCATTTCCACTTCGAAGATCTCATTCATTTCGGTGATCTACTGCAATTCAATCTGATCAAGGATGGTGAGGTTTTTGTAGGAGATCTTCCAGATGTGTAGTTAAAAATGCGAGCAACCGATGATATATTGATCGTCATTGGAGAAGAATGCGTCGTTTATGGGGTTGGTGCAATTCTTCTGAAAAGAGCGCTGCCACTGAATGGTGTTGCCGAAAGAGAAGTCGGGCTTGTAGGCGATGAGTTCCCTCTCGCAAAAGATGACGAGCGCACCAGTCTTCTAAGATGAGGCGACTGCCCTAATATCACTTGAGAAGTCACGGAAAGTCTGAAGGTGTTGGAGGATCTCCTTAGTAAATATGATCAATCTGCTGCTGGAGTAGGTAATAATGTGCTGCTGGTTCAGGTAAGAAATGATCTTGAGAATCTGGTACCTGGGCTGGTACTCCTATTAAGCAAGCATTATTTTATAAAAAAATAAATATTATTATGGATATCAATATTGATGCCACTGTTCAAAATAGACTTCATTATTTAAATTAAATAAATAGCTTAGCCTTCTCAAACAATTACTTAAAATAATCCTTAAAGAGTCAGTTTACCATGTTTCTTGTGTATCTTTATAAGTGATAAAATGATATCAATTGATTGTTTTTG
>CAIRCR010000372.1 GCA_903877065.1 uncultured Pseudomonadota bacterium | reverse complement strand
TACACTGACGAGCTTGTTTAAAATTCAGTCATTTGAAAATGACGTGGTGTTACAAGCCACTTCTACAGCTAATCAAGTACCTTCGGTACTAAATACAGCCCATTTTCTGTTTGTTGGGCGACAGATTGAAAGTAGTCAGATTGATTCTCTTCTGTCACCACATCAACACGCAATCGCTGTACCTGATCCATTGGATGCGCCATTGGTTTTATGTTAGTGGTATCGAGTTCATTGATTTGAATCATCAATGACAAAATACCGTTCAAATCTGTCGCGTAAGCCGCCACATTTTCTTCTTCAATTCCTAACCGCGCTAAATGCGCTATTTTTTTAACCTCTATGACTGTTAACATTCGCTCTAACTCCACTAAAATTTTTTGAATTTTGTATAATCATAACTAACCCTACTTTATCACTTGCTCAACTACGCGCTTGATTGCTAAAGTAACCTAATTTTTCTCGCCCATACAGGATACAGCTAAAAATGTTCAAGAGAATTCGCGGTCTTTTTTCCAACGATTTGTCCATTGATTTAGGAACCGCCAATACGCTAATTTACATACCTGGGCAAGGTATTGTACTCAATGAACCCTCAGTTGTGGCTATAAAAGAAGACAAAATTCGTGGTGCAAAAACGATTGCCGCTGTGGGTCTTGAGGCTAAATTGATGTTAGGACGCACGCCTGGCAACATTACCGCGATTCGTCCGTTGAAAGATGGCGTGATTGCTGACTTTGCTGTAACCGAAAGAATGCTACGTTATTTCATTGAAAAAGTTCATAAAAGTAAATTTTTACGTCCCAGTCCACGCATTTTAATTTGTGTGCCGTGCGGTTCAACTCAAGTTGAACGTCGTGCCATTCGTGAATCTGCTGCAATGGCTGGCGCACGCGAAGTTTATCTCATCGAAGAACCTATGTCGGCGGCAATGGGTGCTGGATTACCTGTTGATCAGCCTTGCGGTTCAATGGTTTTAGACATCGGTGGTGGTACGTCTGAAGTCGCCATTATTTCAATCAACGGTATTGTCTATTCAAATTCTGTGCGAATCGGTGGCGATCGTTTTGATGAGGCAATTGTTAATTACGTTAAACGGAATTACGGCACACTTATTGGCGAAACGACTGCTGAAAAAATAAAACAAGAAATCGGTAGTGCTTATCCAGGTAACACGATGCGTGAAATGGCGGTTACAGGACGTAATTTAGCAGAAGGCGTGCCGCGTAATTTCACACTTAACAGCAACGAAATTTTAGAGGCTTTGCAAGAACCTCTTGCTGGTATTGTCGGGGCAGTGAAGTTAGCACTTGAACAAACACCACCCGAATTAGGTTCAGATGTTGCGAATCGCGGTATTTATTTAACTGGAGGCGGTGCATTACTTAAAGATATAGATCGTTTAATTTCAGAAGAAACAGGTTTACCCGTTCACATTGCTGATGATCCCTTGACGTGCGTCGCACGCGGCGGCGGTATGGTTTTAGAAATGCTCGACAAAAAAGGCGTTTCTACTTTTTCATTAGAATAATTCGGCGTTCTTCGAATCTTCACAGGACGCTGTTATTAAACTTTTATTCGCAACAGGCTATTCAATTAACGTGCGTTTGTTGATTGCAATTATCGCATCCGTCATGTTGCTTGTGACTGAATATCGAAGCGAACGTTTACAACCGTTACGCGCTTCATTGTCGATGATTATTGACCCGTTAAAATATCTTGTCGATTTACCCGTCAGCTTATTTGAAGATGTTTCAGATGCTCTAACGAGTTACCAAACCCTCAAAACTGAAAATACTGATTTGCGTCACGAACAACTTGTGAACAAAACACAGTTACTCAAATTTGAAGCTCTCGAAAAAGAAAATATTCGTCTTCGTGCCTTGCTTGAAAATTCGTTTAAATTGGGTGAGCAAGTTTTAATTGCTGAATTGTTGTCGATTAACCTCGCGCCTTATGAACACATCATGGTTGTTAATAAGGGAACTCGTTTTGGCGTTCATCAACAGCAGCCTGTTTTGGATTCAAATGGCGTTGTCGGGCAAGTGTTTCGTGCCTTGCCTTTTACTTCTGAAATCATGTTAATTACTGATCCAAATCACGCCATTCCTGTGCAAGTCAATCGAAACGGTTTGCTCACAATTGCCGTTGGTAGTGGTATTTCAAATCAACTCAATTTGCCTTATTTACCAAATAATGCCGATATTCAAGCAGGTGACTTGCTGATTACGTCTGGTTTAGGTGGCACGTTCCCAGCGGGTTATCCCGTTGCGGTGGTTGACGATTTTCCGCAAACATCCAATAAATCTATTACGCATATCACGGCTACACCTAAAGCCCTGCTCGACCGTAACCGTGAATTATTGATTGTCTGGACAAACAGCACGCCGATTCCTTTGACGACACCTGCGATTAAAACGCCCGCCCCTCATGAATAACGAACACAGTAGCGTCCGAATTGTCGTGACACTAATCATTGCCATGTGTTTACGCATTGCACCATTACCTGAAAGCCTTGCTTTGTTGAATCCAGATTGGGTTTTGTTGGTGCTAATTTATTGGAGTTTGGCGATTCCTGAACGTGTCGGTATTGGTTACGCTTGGTTTTTTGGTATTTTGACTGACGTTTTGATGGGGCGATTATTTGGACAATACGCGCTGTCTTATTCGTTGATTATTTATTTATGTTTGATTTGGCATCGACAATTACGCCAATTTCCACTCACTCAACAAAGCGTGTTTGTGTTTGCTTGTTTGTTAATTTCATTAGTTCCAGGTGAATCATTGGAGCCGTTGAAAATAATCAAACCTTCTGAACGTCCAGCCTCGACTAGTGATCGTGCAATATATTCCTGCGTTTTAGTTGAATCGGTAAAGATAATTGCTTTCTCTGGCGCACCAAGTTCACGAAGTCTTTCAAAACCTTTATCAAGAGCCTCGTTGAGCTTTGATGCCTTTTCATTAATGGTGATACTTCGTGCAAGTTCAGCAAAGCCACGAAGCTCTAGTACTTCTTGACGCATTGCAACAAGCACCTTACCCTCGAGCTTCTCGCCAGCACCGGGACCGAATGTCGATTCTGTACGGGTTGAGTCGCTTTCATCTAGCTCTTCCCATTCTTCTTCAGTGAGATCCTCAGGAGAAAAATCATTACTGATGACAACTCCGCGATTGTCACGACGAATTCCTGCCTCTACTTCAGCGTTAAGACGGTTAGCTATGTTCTCAAACGTACTAGCCACTGCATAAGTGGACGAACCCAGGCGCTTACGAATAATTAACGCAGTTAAGTGGCGTTGTGAATTACTAAATGCAAACAACTCTTCTCTCTGTAGATACTCATTCACTTTGTTGTATAGCTCGATCTCTGGCTTACTAGGTAAGAACTCGATCGTAAGGGGAAGGCGTTTTGTAAAGTGTATGTATTTGTCAGCATCTCTACGCAAGGTTCGCTTGCTGATGACTGCAACCCGGTCTACCAGATCATCATTTGTAACTGACGTTCGACTTTTAATGTAACGCTCACGGAAAGCATCCAGAGAGTAGAAATAGCTTGGATCAAAAATACTAACGAGTCCATACAGTTCCTCTAATCGGTTCTGAAGAGGTGTCGCAGTTAGTAGAAGTGTCTTTCCAGCACCCCTCACAATTCGGCTGATTGCCTCTGGCCCCTTATTCCGACCTGTATAGAAATTTCTTAGTCGGTGGGCTTCATCGCAAATCACTAGATCCCAAGCTCTCAGGAGACTTGTTTCATGACGCAACGCGAATTCATATGAGCAGATCAACACTTCTGCATTTTGTTGAATACTTTGCGTTAATTGCTCATCCTTTAACTTAGATTCTAGAAGTGTGCAGGGGATCAGGAACTTTTCCCTCATCTCCTGCTGCCACTGCTGGCGAAGGCTTGAAGGAGTGATGATCAGGATTCGACGTTTGCGTTCCGCCCAATATTGCGTGATGACAATTCCGGCCTCGATTGTTTTTCCAAGACCAACTTCGTCGGCAAGAATCACACCGGGCAGATATGGGGTTTGGAGTGCAAAGAGAGCCGCATCAATCTGGTGAGGCTTTGGCTCTACCTGGGCATCAAATAGCAGGCCAGCCAATTTGCCAACATGATCATTTTGAGTAGCTGCGCAGGAGTTCGTGGGCGTAGTACTTGGATTGGTAACCGGTCAGCAAACCCGGGTTAGCCTCCAGAACCTGATTCGCCTCCTGTTTCATGAGTAAAACCTATCCGCTGGCTCTGACTTTGTTTAGTGCATTAGGTTTTATCTGACCACTAATTGGTCGCTTGACCGCTAAATTCCTTAAACCTAACCTCTAACCGGGCTTGATCTGGTTTGTCACCTGGTGCAGATGGCACCCAAAGCTTGGTCATGTCCATTTCCTTTATTCCATGCTCCAACATGGGACCATCAGTTTCGCTCAAAATGTCTGGGCGCACAT
>CAIRCR010000371.1 GCA_903877065.1 uncultured Pseudomonadota bacterium | reverse complement strand
TAATAGCTTTTTAATAGCTTGTAAATAGCTTTAATATCCTTTTAATAGCGTCATAAACCTTTGCTGCCGCATCTTCTTTCTGGCTTTCAGTAGGCGATTGCGGTTTATCAGGCGCAGGTTTGCTCTGTTTGCTCGGTGGCGTAAAGTCATCGCCTTTTGCAGCGGTAAATCCTTCAAAGTTTTTCGCAAAAGTACCTGCTTCAACTGGTTCAAAAAGGCTTTGCAATACAGGGTGTCCAGCAAGCATACGCGCCACTTCGCCATTTACTTCGATTGGTTTGTTGCGTTCACTGGTTGCTGCTTGGATTTTGCCGCGTTTCGTTGAGCTGGCTTGAATCGATGCAATTTCACCTAACAATTGCTCTTTTAAAGCGATATTGCCTTTTCTTTCGGCTGGTGAATCGCCCTTAATGTCTTTGTTACCATCAAAAACATTGAAATTCCCGCGTCCTTTTTGAACCGTGAACATCACCGTGTTATCGCTTGAACGCCATTTATAGAGCTTGGTGTCGTCTAATTCTTTGGCTTTTTGTGGGTTGCTGGCAATCGATTGAAACAAACTATAAAACACATTTTTCAATTTGTTCATCACGCTATCGAAAAACAAATAGGCTTTGCGTGCCTGCCCTGCTGCTTTCATTTTTAATTCTGCGGTGGAAGCATTATTGGCAGTATTTTTCGCACGCGCACGCATAGCATCAACAGCGGTTTCATCTAATGGCTGAACGTGCATAGTCAATGACGCAACGTCCCATTCACCCGCGCCAATTTCGACAAGTCTATTGCGTAATTCATCGACTTGCTCACGCGCTTTAGAATCAAGATTATCCATGTCTTGCTGGCGAGTAAATGACATATCCTTACCGTCAACAGTCATCGTGTACTTCGTCGCGCCATTGGGTAATTGCTCGACTGTGATACCGTTTTTAGGGTCTTGTGCGAGTTTTTCTAAATCCTTTGCAAGCTCTTGTTCATTGAGTTCTGATTGCTTACGGTTTAACGCTGTTTCAGCAATTTGCTCGATTAAGTGTTCAGCTTCTTTGAGTTTTTGCGCGTCAAAGCCCAATGCCTTAACGTCTGCATTTTCTGAGAATGTATCTAAATCTAAGCGTTGTTTTTCGTCTTGGATGTTTCGACCTGTAACACCTGCTTTGGCAACAAGAGCTGATTTTTGCTCGTCGTCTGGTTCGTTGCTACGGTTGCTGCGGTTGTAGATGTCGTCTAACCCTTTAAGCATTCCTTGGTCGATTATCGTCGGGATTACATAACCTGCTGAAAAGTCCTCGTAATCACTTCTCTTTTTAGCCATTTCTCCGTCAAGAAATAACTTGCCGTCCCTTGTGATATGTCCCGTTGATGGCTTTAATTTAAGCGAACTTAATTCTGGCGCAAACCACGAATTAAATTTATCCATATCTATTTCGGTTATATCCTGTGAGGCAATAAGGCTTTTAGCTCTTTCTGTTCTCGCTTCGGATTCTTCTTTTTCTTTTTTTAGCCTTTCGTTTTCTTTATTGTCTAATTTT
>CAIRCR010000370.1 GCA_903877065.1 uncultured Pseudomonadota bacterium | reverse complement strand
GGACTTGTTCCAAGTAACTTTGCAGCTTCGCCTATCTTGACTAATTTCTTCTCCATAAGCATATATTAACATAGATAATCATAGATTAAAATGAACTGTTACGAACCCAACTTTTAATGGACTCATAATAATTTTTCCGTCTTCATTGAGTTCGATTTTAAAAGATAAATTCCGCAATTGCGGATGGTCACACACTTCTTGCCAGTTCATTGTTGTCACCCGTTGATGTAAGAAAAAATCAAATAAAGGGACGCACTAATCAGGGCGGTAAATGTCATAGTCATGCCAAAAACTCTGAATCTAAAATCTTCTGTGTCCTGACTAACACCCCAAGCGTGTGAAAATCGTCCCATCAACAAGGCAATACAAAGTAAATGAATCAACAAAGCAGGTGCGCCAGTTGATTCTGTCATATAAATCAAAATTAAAGTGAGAGGTACATATTCTGCGAAATTAGAATGCACTCGAATGGCACGAAGTAATTGTTGATTACCGTCATCGCCTAACGCAATTTTAAATTTACGACGTAATCGCAACGTTAATATACTGAGCGTAACAAAGCCCAATCCTAAAAGTGCTGCATAAAAAGGCGTAATTAACATATTTTTACCTCGAAAATTAACCTACTGAACCTTCTAAACTCAAACCCAACAATGCTTGCGTTTCAACTGCAAACGCCATGGGTAATTCTTTTTTAAATTTCAACTTCACTCGGGAAATCTGGCACGAGTTCAGAATGTAAAAGTTCCATTTTAGGATTGAAAAAACGCATTTTTCCGTTGCCATCACAAATCCAAAATTCGTGTGCGCCTTGTTCAAAATAAAGCTGCTTTTTCTCCAGCATTTCTTTTGTGCTGTTGCTGTTTGATAACACTTCAATGCAGATTTCAGGCGCAATGGAACATTCGACTTCAAATTTAATTTGTTGCAATCGCTCTTTTGAAGCCCAAACAACATCTGCCACTTTGGTTCCTTTGGGTGTTGCAATGGCACATTCAGGAAAGGCTTTACCGTGTTTTAAGTATTTCATCAGCAATGCTTCAATTTCACCTTGTAACAGTGAGTGAAATACTTTTATGGGACTCATAATAATTTTTCCATCTTCGTTGAGTTCGATTTTAAAAGATAAATCCCGTAATTGCGGATGGTCACACACTTCTTGCCAGTTCATTTTTTACCCCACGCTGCCTTCTAAACTCAATCCCAACAATGCTTGCGCTTCAACCGCAAACTCCATGGGTAATTCTTTGAAAACTTGTTTACAAAAACCATTCACAATCATCGATACCGCATCTTCGGCAGACAAGCCACGTTGTTGACAGAAAAATAATTGATCTTCACTGATTTTAGACGTTGTTGCTTCATGTTCAATTTGCGCTGACGGATTACGCACTTCAACATACGGGAACGTGTGTGCGCCACATTGATTGCCGACAAGTAATGAATCGCATTGTGTGTAATTTCGGGCATTTTCGGCTTTATTAGAAATTTTCACCAAGCCACGATAAGTATTCTGTGCTTTGCCTGCTGAAATGCCTTTTGAAATGATGGTGCTTTTTGTGTTTTTGCCGACGTGAATCATTTTTGTACCCGTGTCGGCTTGTTGCAAATTGTTGGTGACGGCAACCGAATAAAATTCACCAACCGAATTATCGCCTTTCAAAATGCAGCTAGGGTATTTCCAAGTAATTGCAGAGCCTGTTTCAACTTGCGTCCATGACACTTTGGAATTATCGCCTTTGCAATAGGCGCGTTTGGTGACGAAATTATAAATGCCGCCTTTGCCTTCTTTGTCGCCTGGATACCAGTTTTGTACGGTCGAGTATTTGATTTGCGCGTCTTTTAAAATGACGAGTTCAACAACCGCCGCGTGTAATTGGTTTTCGTCACGTTGGGGAGCAGAACAGCCTTCCAAATAGGAAACATAACTGCCTTCGTCGGCAATAATCAATGTCCGTTCAAATTGCCCCGTGTTGCTGGCATTGATACGAAAATAGGTTGAAAGTTCCATCGGGCAACGTACACCTTTTGGAATATAAACAAACGAACCGTCAGTGAAAACGGCTGAATTTAACGCGGCAAAAAAATTGTCACCGACTGAAACAACAGAACTCAAATATTCTTTGACGAGTTCAGGATGTTCACGAATTGCTTCCGAAATGGGGCAAAAAATCACACCAACGTCGTGTAATTTACCTTTGAACGTTGTCGCAACAGAAACGCTATCAAATACCGCATCGACGGCAATGCCCGCTAATTGTTCTTGTTCGGCGAGTGGAATCCCTAATTTTTTGTAGGCTTCTAAAATTTCGGGATCGATTTCATCCAAGCTTTTTGGCGCGTTAGCTTTTGATTTTGGCGCGGAATAATAGCTGATGGCTTGATAATCAATCGGATCAATTTTGAGTTGCGCCCAATCGGGTGAGGGCATCGTTTGCCAATGACGAAAGGCTTTTAAGCGATACTCCAACATAAAATCAGGTTCATTTTTAACTTTAGATAAGCGAGCAATCACGTCTTCGTTTAACCCTACGGCAAACGTATCTGCGTCAATATCGGTAACAAAACCTTGTTTGTAATCTTGGTTTAAAAGGTTGTTGATTTCGTCGTTATTTGCAGACATGGATTTTTCTCGATAGGGAAGGGGGTTGATTGAGTTTGCATTTTAGAGTGGTTTAATTCTTGAGTAAAGTAGTTGGTTTTTGAACGTCTACATAATCACAGCCCTTCCCAAGGCTTATAAAGCCCTGTCACATCGACACCGAACATATCTAAAATTCGCCCGACAGTTTCATTCACCATCGCCATCAGTGAATCGGTTTTGTTGTAAAAAGCGGGCATAGGAGGAAACATAATCCCGCCCATTTCAGTGACAATGCCCATATTCCGAATGTGAACCAAATTCAGCGGCGTTTCGCGTGGCATCATGACTAAACGTCGTCGCTCTTTTAAAACGACATCTGCGCCACGTGAAATTAAATTATCACCAAAACCATGTGCGACTGCCGCCAATGTTTTCATTGAACAGGGCGCGATAATCATGCCTTCGGTTTTAAAACCACCACTAGAAATGGTGGCCGCAATATCATGAATGCCATGCGTCACATCGGCTAACGCGCTTAAATCGGCGCGTGTCATATCGAGTTCATGTTTTAAATTCACCAACCCCGCTGACGAAATCACTAAATGGGTTTCCCATTCGTTTTGAGCTTGCAAAACTTGTAACATTCGCACGCCATAAATTGCACCCGTAGCACCTGTAATCGCAATGATTAAGCGTTTTTTCGCGCTCATTTCACGTCGTCTTTTTTCTTAAATTTAAACGGCGGCGGGGCGGTTGTTTTTGTTGCTTCGCCTTCGATAATTTTGTCTTTATCTTCGTCGTGTGGTTCGTCAGATTCACCCTGACCTTTTTTCATTTCAGAACGAAAATTGCGAATCGCTGAACCAACATCGCCGCCGATATTCGTTAATTTTTTTGTGCCGAATACCAAAATGATAATGCCTAAAATTAAGGCTAGTTGCATAACGCTAAAGTGCATTTTTTTCTCCTCTATTTTCCACGTTGAGCTTTTTCATCTAAACCAGATAAGCCAAAACGACGGTTTAATTCATCTAAAACATCACTCGGATGCAAGCCTTGTTGAGCCAATAAAACCATGCAGTGAAACCATAAATCCGCCATTTCATAAATAATTTGTTCGGCTTCACCGTCTTTTGCGGCAATGACAACTTCGGTGGCTTCTTCGCCAATTTTTTTCAAAATTGAGTTCAGACCTTTTTCGTATAAGCTGGCAACGTAAGAAGTATCACCAGATTGTTGTTTGCGCTGTTCTAAAACTTGCGCGAGTTGCATTAACGTGTTGTGCATAACGTTGTTCATAACTTTAAGTTAAAAAATTGTTTTTGCCATTGCGGCAAAATCTGTTGCTGTAAAAACTGTTGAAACTCGTGCAATTCAGGATACGCACCACACACTTGCAAAATATAATTCAGCGTGCGTGGAATGGATTTTAAATAATCGGGTTTATCGTCGCGCAAATGCAATCGCGCAAAAATACCACATACTTTCAAATGTCGTTGCATCCCCATTAAATCAAACCAACGTTTGAACTGAGAAAAATCAACGTGTGTGACTTTTCTTCTTTGTAAGTGCTGTAAATAATCATGCAACCACATTTCAATTTTGTCGCTTGACCAATCAACATAACAATCACGCAATAGCGAAACAACGTCGTAAGTCAACGCGCCTAAAACCGCATCTTGAAAATCTAAAACACCCAATTCACCATTGGGTAAAACCATTAAATTACGAGAATGGTAATCCCGATGTACGCAAACAGTTGGCTGTTCTAATGCTGATTTAACCAAACACGTTTGCACGTTTTCCCATAAATTCTGCGGCAATTCAACGTCCAAAAGCTGTTCAATAAACCATTCTTCAAACAAGCTCATTTCAAGACGCAATAACGTTTCACCGTAAAACGGTAAATCGGCATTCAATAAATTTTCATTGGTATGCAGCGGTAACAAAGCGTGCAATGCGTTTTTATAAAACATTGTCGCATTTTCTTCGTTCAGTGAATCGAGTAACCATTGTGAACCAAAATCTTCGAGCAAAAGAAAACCGTCGTTGAGATTGTGTTGCAAAATGGTTGGTGTATTTACGTTGGCGTGTTTAAATAAATTCGCAATGTGCATAAAAGGCACAATGTCTTCTTTGTCGGGCGGCGCGTCCATGGCGATAAACGTTTTACCTTCAATTTGGACGCGAAAATAACGCCGAAAACTCGCGTCATTTGAAGCAGCTTCGCAACTTGTCACGTTCAAAAGACAATCATTTTTGAGCCAATCCAACAGCATTATTATTCTCAAGTCGCTTAGTATCATGTTGTTTAGTTAGAATGCCGTTGTAAAAGTAGGTTAAAATGCGTGCCAAAGCACCTTCGCATTCTATTCGATTTGTCCTTCACTCGGCTATATTAAACAATCATCCCTATGCAGCGTCGTCTATTCTTAATTTTATTATCATCATTGTCGTATGTCAGCGAAGCCGCAGAAAAGTCTTCGACTTGGAATTGTGAACAAAGTAAAGATGGTAAGGAATGGGTGTGCAGTGGTGACGCAAAGTCTGTTGAAAAGGCTTCAATACCTGACAAAGTTGAAATCCCCGTTAAATCAGAACCTGTTGCTGTTGAACATTCTGTGCCAGTTGTTGAATCAATAAGTCCAGAACAAATTATCACGCCACCCATTGCACCAAAAGTTGAAATTGAAACACCTCGTCCTGTCGCGGTGCAAACAGAAAACTCAGCAACGTCTGGCGAATGGCAATGCAATTCATCGGCAAAAAGTAATGAATGGAATTGCCAGCAAACTAAGAAATCAATTTTGAATGAACGTGGCGAAAGCATTGCCGAAGTCAAAACAGATTCAGTAAATTCGGCTCACTCGCTTGGTTTAAGGCTTTTGCCGTCAGCGTTTGACGCAACACAAGAGCAAACATTCAACGTTTTAAAATCCAAACTTAAAATTGATCCGTGGCAACATTGCACCAATCCAAACGCGCCGAAGCAAATTCAAATTAGCGAAGCACAAGGTGATAGAAATTATGCCCCCATTGCGGTTAAATCAAATTATGCGGAAATTTTTGAAAATCAAATCAGTAGTTATTTTGGTAATGTTCAAATTAAACGCGCCGATCAACAAATGTCGTCTGACACCGCAAATTACGACAGCGAAACTAAAAAATTAGAAGTTCAAGGTGATGTGTATTACAGCGACGACGATATGTCTGTTCATACCAACGCCGCCACGTTTGATTTATCAAGCGATCAAGCAAATTTGCGCGATGTATTGTTTATTGCACCAAATGCCCCGTTGCGTGGTCATGCTAGCGCGGTTTATCGGGACAGCAAAACCATTTCCCGTTATCAAGATGTGGCTTACACCAGTTGCCCAACAGGAAATCAAGATTGGGTTATTCACGCTTCCGAATTAAAAATTGATAACGACGATGGGCGCGGTGCGGCACAAAATGCGTGGTTAGAATTTAAAGGTACACCCGTTTTTTATTCGCCTTATCTGTCATTTCCAACAGATAACCGCAGAGCTTCTGGTTTTCTCGCGCCTTCTTTTGGTAGCACACAACGCAGTGGTTTTAACGTGAGTGCGCCTTATTATTGGAACATTGCGCCCAATTACGACGCGACAATCAGACCGCGTTATTTAACGAAACGAGGGATTTTACTTGCGGGTGATTTTCGTTATTTAACCGAAGAGTCACAAGGTCAAACCAATATTGAAATTTTGCCTAATGATTATTTGCGCAATGACAAGCCGCGTTATTTTGGGTCAATGAAAAATACCACGCATTTCACGGATAAAATTCAAGCAAATATCGACTTAAATTACGTTTCAGATAAAAATTATTTTGCTGAATTGGGTAGCGCGTTGAGTATGCCTAATTTCAGTTATTTAAAAAGTCAGGCGGATGTTGGTTATTACGGCGACAGCATTAGCGCGGTTGCACGGGTTGAAAATTATCAATCCATTGATAAAGCGTTGACGGGTGAAAATTTACCCTACCGAAAATTGCCACAAATTAACGTGAATTTAAAACACAGTTTTGATCAATTGCCTGTGCCAACAAAGGTAGCGATGGATAATGAATTTGTGTATTTTCAACACAGTAATTTATTGAATGGGCAACGAAGTAATTTAAAGCCTTCGATTAGTTTGCCTCTGCAATCAGCGAGTGCTTACGTTACGCCCAAAATTGCGATGCAATACACAAATTATTTTTTAAGCAACCCTTTAGAAACGGGTTATAGCTCACAAATTTCGCGAACTTTGCCCATTTTTTCAACCGACAGCGGCATGACATTTGAGCGTAATTTGAATTTGGATGGTAAAGGATTTTTAAACACGATAGAGCCGCGTTTATTTTATTTGTACATTCCGCGCACAAATCAAAATGATATTCCGTTGTTTGATACGGCGGTTTACGACGTGTGGTTTAACACGTTATTTCGTGAAAATAGGTTCAGTGGTATCGACAGAATGCAAGATGCCAATCAAATTACAATGGCTGTAACTTCACGTTTGATTGACGAAAAAACAGGTCAAGAACGCGCTAAACTGAGTTTGGGAAATATCGCGTATTTTCAAAATCGTGAAGTCACGATGCCAATTTTTGACCGTGCTACAGGTAAAGCGACTTACCGTACGGAAACGAACCGTTTTTCTAATCTCATTGGTGAACTTAGCGCACGCATTAACGATCACGTTGCTATCGATTCGGGAATGCAATTTGATCCTTATCAAAATGAAATTAGTCGTGGCAAAGCCATCTTGCATTTGAGTAATCAACCGAATGAAATTTTGAATTTAGGTTATCGTTATCGCAAAAATACGTTAATTCCAAATCGTGCTAACGACATCATTCAAAGTGATGTGTCGTTTCATTATCCGATTTATGATAATTGGTCAGCGATTGGGCGTTGGCAATACTCGTTGCTTTATAATTCGACACAGGAAAGTTTTTTTGGTGTTGAAAAAGAAAATTGTTGCTGGCGTTTTCGCGTTATCGGTCGTCGCTACATCAATAATTTAAACGTACTTCCCAACCAAAGTGGCGTGCCACAACTCGATGTTGCTGATGCACAAGGCGTAAGTCAAACGGGCATATTTTTTCAAATTGAACTCAAGGGCTTAACGGGTATGGGCGAAAAATTAGACAATTTCTTAGAACAAAGTATTTATGGTTATCGTTCGGAGCACTGATGAAGCATAGAATTGACCCCAAAGTAGATTGTGTTTTCAAGGCAATTTTAGGCGCGGAGCAGAATCGAAATTTGCTGATTCATTTTCTCAACGCAATTTTGCATGACGAATTGCCATCACCGATTAGTCACGTTGATATTCTCAATCCGTATAACGACAACGAATTTTTTACCGATAAATTGAGCATTGTTGATGTGAAAGCGCGTGATGACATTGGGCGACTTTATCAAATTGAAATTCAGTTGATTTCTAGTGTTTATTTGCCTGAACGAATTGCCTACAACTGGGCGGATATTTACAGCCACCAATTGCAAAGTGGTCAAAGTTATATTGAGTTGAAGCCAACGTATTCAATTTGGTTATTGGCAGAGAATTTAATCAAAACCGATGAACAATACACGCATAACTACAAATTGCGTGATGTGTCGGGAAATGTGTTGAATGAACACGGCGGAATTTGGTTGTTAGAACTGGATAAATTTCACGCGCAAAATATCGACAGTGAAGGTAAACGTTGGTTAAAATTTTTCAACGAAGGCGGGCAATTAAATGATGACAAATTGCCCGATTGGATGGTCACAGAGGAAATGAGGCAAGCCATGAATACGTTAACTGTTTTTTCAGAAAAAGAGCATCAATACGATCGTTATCAAGCACGGCAAGAATACATTCGAGTTCAAGCCGCCATTCAACACGAATTGGAAACTGCTTTGCGTGAAAAGATAACGGCAAAAAAGCAAGCCGATGACGCAAAAAAACAAGCTGAAAGTGAAACGCGACGTGCTGACAGTGAAAAACAGGAAAAAGAAGCCGCCTTGCTTGAAATCCAACATCTTAAAAATTTGCTAGAACAAGCAAAATCTTAATTCAAAATACAAAAATAACTATGAAGTTCCCAAAAATTCAAAAGAAAATCCTAAAATCCGTTCTACTTTGTAGCTCGTTACTTTTTCCTGTTTTCGCGTCAGCTGAGGTTCTTGATAACATCATTGCTATCGTTGAAGATGATGTGATTTTGGAAAACGAATTGCAAAAAGAAGTTTCGACCATAGAGCAACGCATTACGGCAAGTAAATCGCAGATGCCACCGCTGTCAATTCTGCGTCGTCAAGTGTTGGAACGTATGATTGTTGATAAATTGCAACGTCAACTTGCCGAAAAAGCGGGGATTAACGTCAGTGAAGACGCTTTAAATTCTTCCGCTGCCGATATTGCCCGCCGCAACAATATGAATCTCGAAGAATTTCGCCTCGAACTTGAAAAGCAGGGCATGAATTACGCTGGATTTTTAGACAATTTGAAAAATGAAATTGTCGTAAACGAATTGCGTGGGCGTGAAATTGGCGGACGCATTAAAGTCACAGACCGTGAAGTTGAACACTATTTAGAAACACAAGGTAAAGCGGGTGAAGAATTAGCGCAATATCATTTGGGGCATATTTTAATTGCATTGCCTGAAGGCGCATCAGCGTCGGCGATCCAAAAAGCGCAAGCGAAAGCCGACGAAGTCGTGAAAAAATTACGAGCAGGTCAAGATTTTACCCAAACCGCGATGAGCGAATCCAATGACGGGAACGCACTCAAAGGTGGTGATTTAGGTTGGCGGACGTTGAGAGATATGCCGACCTTGTTTGTGAATGAAGTGGGCAAATTACGTCAAGGCGGTATTTCTGAACCCTTACGCAGTCCAAGTGGTTTTCATATTATTAAAATGCTTGAAATCAAAGGGCTGGCGGAGGGGCATTCCATTGTCAAAACGAAAGTGCGACACATTTTAATTAAAACCAACGAATTGGTAGATGATGCTGAAGCGAGTAGACGTGCTTGGGCATTAAAAGAGCGTGTGACAAGTGGCGATGATTTTTCCGCACTCGCTCGCGCCCATTCTGATGATAAAGGCTCTGCAATCAAAGGTGGTTCACTCGATTGGGTCGAACCTGGTGTATTAGTCAAGCCGTTTGAAGAAGCCATGAGTAAATTAAAAATCAACGAAATCAGCGACCCAGTTCAAACGCAATTCGGTTGGCATTTAATCCAAGTTTTAGACCGTGAAAATCGGGATAACAGCGCGGAATTCAAAAAAAATCAAGTCCGTGACGCGATTCGTAAACGCAAAATTGAAGAAGAAACGGAGTTATGGATGCGAAAATTACGCGATGAAGCCTTTGTCGAAATTTATACTAATCGTTTGTAAGTTTGAAACATGGTTGAAGTCAATTCATTTGAAGTTATCACACGCCAATTACGGGCAATTCTTAAACATCGTCACCTTGATGGCAAACGTAACGCTGTTTTAATTTTAGCGAACGAGTTAGAAATTAACCCGCTAGATTGCGCGGCAGCATTATTGTCTTTGCTTTTTGAAGGCGAAGTTGTGTCACCACCGCCACCGCCTGTTCATATCATTCCCGTTGAACCGCTCGAATTGTTGCCCATTAAAATGCAGCGGTATCGTTTAGATATTGGTAAAAAACAGCGGATTGATTTTGAGTCGTTAAAAAATTTACTGGTCGAAGAATCTGGCGTTGATCGAAATAATATTCAAAATGTCAGCATTCGCAGTGATTACACGTTGCTTGAATTACCCGAAGAAATGCCGTCCGATATTTTTTTGCATTTGAAAAATGTTGAGGTCAACGGTTATAAACTCAACATTAAACGCTTAAAAGTGCGTAAATCAACGCCTAACTCAAACAGTAATCGTTTTCGGCGCAAACATTAAAATTTATGATTAAAATCGAATATATTAAAAAATCAGAACAGCTCGACTATTTATGCCAACGTATTAAAAATGCCACTTGGATTGCTGTCGATACCGAATTTTTACGCGAAAAAACCTATTATGCTAAATTTTGTTTGTTGCAATTAGCAACGCCAGAATGGGTTGCGTGTGTTGATCCGATTGCACTTCAAGATTTAAGTCAGCTGTTTGACGCAATTTATACACCGACTGTCACTAAAGTATTTCATTCGTGTCGTCAGGATTTGGAAATTTTTTATCAATTGACTGGAAAATTACCAACCCCTGTTTTTGATACCCAAATTGCCGCGCCGTTGCTTGGTTTTAACGATAACACGGGTTATGGAATGTTGGTGTCGAGTTTTTTAAACATAAATTTGAACAAAGCACACACACGAGCTGATTGGAGCAGTCGTCCACTCAGTAACGATGAAATTCAATATGCCGCTGATGATGTGATTTATTTGTGTCAAATTTATCAAAAAATGGTCGAGCAATTAACCGAATTGGGGCGATTAAATTGGTTACGGGATGATTTTGCGGCACTAGAACAGCCCGAACAGTATGAAACAACGCCCGAAAATGCGTGGTTGCGTGTAAAGGGTAAGAATAAATTGACGGGTAAACAACTGTCGATTGTACAAGCGGTTGCACAGTGGCGTGAAACAGCGGCTCAAAAAGAAAATCTTCCTAAAACGTGGCTGTTGCGTGATGAATTGTTGCTTGATTTTGCAAAGCTGCAACCCGAAACCATTGACGCATTGATTAAAATTCGAGGTATCACTGACAAAGTAGTCAACTATCACGGTAAAGAATTGTGTGCATTGATTAAAACGGCAAAAACAGCTCCACCATTACCGATGCCGATTCAAACAAAAAATACTTCAGTCAAAGATCCGCAACAAGAAGCACTCATTGATATTTTGTTTGCTTTGGTGCGAATTCGTGCTGAAGAAAATTCACTCAATCCCACCATTTTAGCCACACGTCAGGATTTGGATTCTTTATTAAATGGCGATGACGAAGCGAGTTTATTGTTATGTGGATGGCGATTTTCAATGGTGGGCAAAGAATTACAGCAATTATTGCGTGGTGAAGTGTTGTTAAAAGTTGAAGGTGGTAATTTGCAGTTTATTAGTTGAAAAATTAAAGATCTGATTCAAATGGCAAGCACTGGAAGGGAAGATTTCATCGTTCTTTGGGTAATTATGACATTTTACATAATAGTTTGTAATTTTTAATCACATTGGTGGAAAGAATTAGGGTGCATTTTGCATTGACACGGCTACCCCTTGTACCTTAAAGTTAGCCCCGCATAAATTAGCGTAACAATTTTAACTATAACTATAACTTTTTTGGAGTGTACATCATG
>CAIRCR010000369.1 GCA_903877065.1 uncultured Pseudomonadota bacterium | reverse complement strand
TGTGGAACAATTTTCACGTGTCTTAATCCCTTCGGTACAGGGAAATGTTTCAAACCAATAAAATTCTAGCGGCTAAACTGATTATGAAAGTCTTAATCCCTTCGGTACAGGGAAATGTTTCAAACCGCTCGCGTCGAATAACCTTTTTTAATCAATAACCTGCAAGGGGGGTTGATTATTTTTTTGAGGTCAACATCGGAACAGTTATTGCTTTGCACTTTAAGACTTTTTATCACAGCTCGTTTTTTGTTTGAAATTGGTTACAACAGTAAAATTTGTCGGGTTGGATGTCAGCTTTCCCGACCGCACGAGAAGAATAACTTAAAAAAAGGGAATCACAAAATCAAAACGGTATCTGATAGCGGCGCAACACCTAAACAAATCGTATCTTTTGGGTTGAGCGGATAAAAATTCACATTGTCCACATTGGGTTTAATCAGCGGTTTTAGAATGGCAATCAGTTGATCAAGTTTCTTTTGATCGAGTTCAGCTTTAAAAACCGAAAGTTGCACCGAAATTCCAAAATCGCGCACCGCTTTATGCACGCGTCGTAAACGTGTTTTATCGTGAATGTCATAACAAATTAAAAACGTTTTAGTCCGCATGAATCACCGCCTTAATTGCAATTTGAGCATAACGCCGTAAAAGTTTTCGTAACGATAAAATTTTTTGATAATACGCGCCGTAAAAATGTTGTTTACCCGCTTTATTGAGATAACACGCGCCGTCGTTTGTTGTGAAATGCTCAACATTTAAAACGCGATTTTTAAATAATTCCCAAAGCCACGCATCAATTAACGGGCGAAGGGCTTCAATCAAATCACAGGCAAGCGATTCACGGTGGTAAGACAGTTCGTGATAACAGCCAACACACGGGTCAAGTCCAACAATGCGTAATGCCGTCACAGCTTCATGATGAATTAGCGTGTAACTTAGCGACAAACAGGCATTCACGGGATCGGCAGGTGGACGACGGTTGCGATGATGAAAATTAAGTTGCTCAGGAAACAATTTTGCGTAAGCGTTGAAATAGCACGCGCTCGCAGAGCCTTCAATGCCACGCAACGACGCAAGTGAATTTACCGCATTTTCTTTTTTCAAATTCTGCAACGTTTCATTTAATTGTTTAGTCGCTTGAAACAAATCGTGTCGTAAATCGGGACGAGTTGAAATTGCTTTGCGTAGCAGTTGATATTGGCGCACGGTTTTAGCCAGCACAATTTTTGTTGACCAATTCAAACGAAATACGGTTTCATCGAGTAATTTGTATTGTGTCACGCGCCGTTCAACATCGGTTGTCAGCATTCCACAAAGTTGCGCGGTTCGCTCTGGATAACGACAGTTGACGACCAGTAAACCGACTTGATGTGCGGCGATAAAACCTAAAACACCTGCATTCAAAACAACGTGCGGCGCAACAATTATGCGTTCAATGCCATCAATGGGAACAGACATAACACGTTCGCCATTTTGATAAATGAGCAATGTTGAACGCTCACAACGTAATTCAGAATTTTCATGCTCAACAAACAACAGTTTCATCATTGCCGCCTTATTTTTGAAAATTGTTATCCGACATACACAAAAAAACCACCATCTCAAAATGAAAATGATGGGCTTTTTGTTGTGAAAAAGTTAATCGTCGTCGTCAAGAGAATCAAGAATTGCAGCAGTGCCACCCAAAACGGAACCAACAACAACGCCCGTCGCAGTGATTGTTCCGATTGCACCAAAAACAGGTAACACAGTCACAACAGCAACGCCAGTTGTCACACCCTTTACAACGTCTTCAAGCATACCTAAAAAACTCATTTCAAACCTCCGAGATGGAAATAAAATTTACAAATGTTTCGTTGAAAAGAATTATGACGGCGCACAAAACTAAAATCAGCTCTAACAAATTTGTTACACAAAAATTTTGAATCAACGTTTTTCACACGCTCATTCTGACAAATTTGTTAGGCTGTCAATCTAGTTTCTTTGTGATTAAATTACGTCAACAATTTTTAATTTTTAGGTAATTTATGAAACAGCCACACCAATTTGAAAAACGCATTTTGCTTGCTGTGAGTGGAATGTCGCCGCAAATTCTCACCGAAACGCTTTATGCCATCGCTGTCACTGAAAAAGAAACGCCCTTTATCCCAACAGAAATTCATTTAATTTCAACTTCAGAAGGCGCACGCCGCGCTGTTTTAGAATTGTTGCACCCGCAAACGGGTAAGTTTCATCAGTTTTGCCGTGATTACACTTTAACGGGAATTGAATTTAACGAACACAATGTTTATGCGATTGAAAATAAAAATGGAGACCCATTAAGTGACATCAAAACACCTGAAAATAACGAAGCGGCAGCGGATTTTATAACCGAAATTGTGAGCCAATTAACACGCGATGAAAACGCCGCGTTGCACGTTTCGATTGCTGGCGGACGTAAAACGATGGGCTATTATTTAGGTTACGCATTGAGTTTATACGGCAGAGCGCAAGACCGTTTGTCACACGTTTTAATCAGTGAAAATTACGAAGGTTTGCATGATTTCTTTTATCCAACCATTGAGAGTCATGTGATTTACGATCGAAACAAAAACCCCCTTGATACACAAAAGGCAGAAGTGATGTTGGCGGAAATTCCATTTGTCCGTTTAAGAACGGGCTTACCTGAGCATTTGTTGAATGGCAAAGCGGGTTTTAGTGAAACGATTGAATTGGCTCGCAACTTTGATGTCACGCCACAATTAACGGTTGATTTGAAACAGCGTTGTTTTTATGCCAATTCAGTGCAAGTCAAAATGTCGAGCGTGAATTTCGCGTTTTACTTTTGGATGATTAAACAAACGGTTGAGTTAAATAATCCTTTATCCCGTTCGAGCAAAGCAAATGAAAACAAAGATTACATCGAAAGTTTTTTGGAAATTTATGAAAAATACAGTTCTGAAAGTGAAATGAATAAAGTTAAAACTGGATTTAAAACGGAAGGCATGACGGGAAATTGGATTTCAGAACGAATGACCGCTGTAAAAAAATCATTTGAACGAGCGTTAGGTCAAAATGCGGCAAAACTTTATTGCATTAAAACGCAAGGTAAAAATTCAAATCTCAGTTATTTTGTACCATTAAACGAAAATCAAATTAAGAACATTGCCAAGTAACAACATTGTCGAGCCTGTAACTGTAAAGTTGTGTTCCAATATCAACAACCTAACCCAACAAGGAAATTTTATGACCCAAACACTGATTAGTTTTTTAGGCAAAGCTCAAAAACGTGATGGACAATACCGCGAAGCCAATTACGAATTTGAAAATGGAACAATTGAAACAGCGCGTTTTTTCAGCCGTGCATTGAATAAAGTAATCAAACCAGAGCGTTTAATTATTCTCGGCACGTCGGCGAGTATGTGGGACGTTTTGTGTGAAAACTTAGGCGCAGACGAACATGAACACTGGGCGCAACTCAGTGACGCAGTTGAAAGTGACAGCGTTACGCAAAATTTGCTCAACCAGTTTAATAAAACAGTCAGTGAAATTTTAAACACGGATTGCCGTTTAAAACTCATTCCTTACGGTGACGATTTACCGCAACAAATCGCTATTTTGCAAAAAATGGCAGAAGACGTAACACAGGGCGACAGCGTGTCACTGGATTTAACACACGGTTTGCGTCATTTGCCCATGCTCGGTTTACTCAGCGCGATGTATCTAAAAACAGCGCGTGAAGTTGATATTGAAGGCATTTATTACGGCGCGTTGGAACGCACGAATCAGGAAACCAACTTAACGCCTGTTATGCGTTTAGACGGTTTACTTGAAATGGCAGACTGGATTAGCGCGTTAGATGGCTTTAACAAAACAGGTAACATCGCGCCGTTTTCGGATTTACTGCAACGTGATGGTATGGACAAACAAACCGCACAATGTTTGGAAGAAGCGGCATTTTTTGAAAGTGTACTTAACATTCCAAATGCACGTTCACCACTTAAAAAATTTACAGATGCCATTCAAAATGGTTTGCAAGGCATTGGCGCATTGTTCCAAGACAATTTGATTGCCCGTATTGCATGGCACAAAGAAGAACACCTTTATTTGCGTCAACAACAAAACGCCTATTTTTATTTAGCACAAGGCGATTATTTACGCGCTTCAGCGTTGGGTTATGAAGCCTTTGTGACTTATCAAATGCGACAAGACACCACCGTTCCAAAACTCGACCCACAAAATTTTTCTGACCGCGACAAAATCAAAAAACGGGTCGAATCGCAAACGAATCAACAAAGCAAGGACTATAAAATGCTTCGTAATTTGCGTAACGCTTTAGCTCATGGTGTTCGTAGCGATTTAGCGGAAGTTCAACGTGCTTTAAGTAGCAAAGAAAAGTTAGACACAGAACTCAATCGTTTATTCAAAACCTTGTTGCCCAAATAAATAAAATAATCAAATTGCAATTTACTCAAAACAAATTACAATCCGTGCCTGATTTACGCGTTCGGGAAACTTTTCTAAGTTCCGCCCCGATATTTATGCTGTATTTATTGTTTCAAATTGGCTAAAAACGTAGTTTTGAAGGTCTTAAAATGTTAAGCACAAATCGTTCCGATGTTGCCCTTAAAAAAATAATCAACCCCCCTTGCAGGTTATTGATTAAAAAAGGTTATTTGACGCGAGCGGTTTGAAACATTTCCCTGTACCGAAGGGATTAAGACTTTCATAATCAGTTTAGCCGCTAGAATTTTATTGGTTTGAAAC
>CAIRCR010000368.1 GCA_903877065.1 uncultured Pseudomonadota bacterium | reverse complement strand
TTATTGGGTATTTTTTACGGTTCATTGGTGCCGCTAAAAATTAAATTAGCGACAGTTGCAGGTGAGAGTGCAGAAAATATAAAAGTCGTCGCGCATGAAATAAAAGGATCGGCTTACAATATTGGTGCAATTCTGTTGGGCGATTTAGCGCAAGAACTTGAATTTGTCGCACGAAAACAAAATTCTTCAGAAATAGAAACACTCATCTCAAAAATTCAAATTGAACTAGATCGTGTAAAACAGTTTATTGAAAACAGCTCTCCTTCTAATCTACGTTAAAACCACCAAAACCTGACAGCGAGTATTCATGTTTTCTTATGTATCTTCTAAATCTGAATTATCAGTACGACAGAATTTAAAATGGCTGTTTGTTTTGCGTAATTTAATGTTGTTTAGCGAAGCCTTTTTAATTTTTATTTCTGCTAATGGTTTATATATTGAATTACCGCAACGGCAGTTATGGTGGGTTATCGCCAGTATTGGTGCGATAAATATTTACACATGGCTACGACTCGAAGATTCTTCACCCGTTACAACACAAGAAATTTTCACACAATTAGTCATCGATGTTTTTGCCATCACTGCGTTACTTTATTTAACAGGTGGTGCCTCCAATCCAATTATCTGGGTTTATTTACTTCCGCTCATGATTACCGCCATTATGCTGCCGCCTTTATATGCGTGGTACATGGTAATTTTAACGACCACGATGTACTCCATGCTTATGGTTTATAACGTTCCATTACCTTCAATTGCTCCGCATTTAAATCACGCTTCAATGGTTAATTTGTCTGAAGCATCTAATTTAGAAATCATCAATCAAATACACGCCACTAACGATAAAAATTATTTTAATTTGCACATTTTTGGAATGTGGTTTGGTTTTGTGTTTAGTGCGGGATTAGTGGCTTTTTTTGTCGTGGAATTGGCGAAAACATTAAAAATTCGTGAGCGCAGTCTAGCTGATGCGCGTGAAAAGGCGTTACGCAATGAACGAGTCGTTGCATTAGGTACGCTTGCCGCAAGTGCCGCACATGATATGGGGACACCGTTGGGGACAATGGCAATTGTTATACACGAAATTTCGCAAGATTATTCCTATTGTACTTATCCTGATTTATACGAAAAAATGGCAATAGTTCAAGATCAAATTAACCGCTGTAAAGAAGCCTTATCAGTTATGTCGGCATCGGCGGGTGAAATGCGTGCAGAATCTGGAAACGTGATGGCATTAAATTTCTATTTAGACGATGTAATTAAGCAATGGCGAACTCATAAAGTGGGTACAAAATTAAATTTATTTATCGATCCTGACGCAAACGTTGATGCACAAGTGATTGCTGAACGCACTTTGACACATTCACTGATTAACATTTTAAACAATGCCGCCGAAGCCACATGTCCCGAATTAGGAATTGAACTTCATGCCACTTGGAACCGATATGCCGCGACAATTAAAATTTGCGATTTTGGTGCGGGATTTCCCGCCGATTTGATTACACTTGTAGGAAAAAATCCCGTGACAAGTGGCAAGCAAGGCTTAGGCGTGGGTTTGTTTTTAAGTTGTTCAACACTGCAAAGTTTGGGCGGACAAATTGAATTAAGTAATCGTCCTGAAGGCGGCGCACAAGTGATAATTACTTTACCTTTATTAACCAATGAGACAGAAGATGACAGTGACAGAAGAATTGGATAAACCACGTTTATTATTGGTCGATGACGATCAAACATTTTGTATGGTACTCAAAGGCGCGTTAGCAAAACGTAATTACGATGTGTTAGTTGCCTACGATGTGGCGAAAGGAATCGCTTTGGCAGAACAAAATTTGCCCGAATATGCCGTCATTGATTTGCGGATTGGTTTTGAATCGGGTTTGGAATTGGTGAAAAAACTAATTTCACTTGATGATAATACGCGTATTGTGATGTTGACGGGTTTTGCAAGTATTGCGACTGCTGTAGAAGCGATTAAATTGGGGGCTACGCATTATTTAACAAAACCTGCAAACGCTGATGAAATTGTTGCCGCATTACTCAAAAATGAAGGCGATTCTTCGGCGGCAATTAGTGACGTACCGTTATCGGTAAAACGATTGGAGTGGGAACATTTACAAAAAGTGTTAATGCAACACGATGGCAATATCTCAGCCGCTGCACGAGCATTGAATATGCACCGACGCTCGTTGCAACGTAAATTAGAAAAGCGTCCTGTTCACTCATAATTTGTCAGTGTTTGAAGTGACAAGATATTTATCACACAAAAGTAGTAACTTTGATTTATCACGGCGAATTGTCACCCCTTTTTTGTGCAATATTGGATGTCTATCAATGCGTGCAAAAATAACTTCAGAAACAATCCGATGAACAAAATCTTGTGAGGGCATTTTCAAATTTAATTTTCCAAACCACTCACGCAAAATAAGACACTGTTCCAACTGTGAATATTTTAATAAATTGGGAATATTTAGCGTTTCATCGTCTGAATTAAAAACAGTTTCAAATTGAATTTGAATCATTTTTTGCTGCAGCGTTTCAGCGTCAGCGCAATGTTTCGCCGTTCGTGCTACCGTTTTATCAAGCGATGACCAGCGTTGTTTTAACTTAGGAATAATTTCTTGCCGCAAAAAATTACGGTCATAAATTGTGCTTTGATTGCTGAGATCTTCAACCCAATTTAAGTGATTTTGGACAGCGTAAGCGTTAATTATTTCTTTGCTGACGTTGAGCAGTGGGCGTAAAAGTGTACCTTTGCCAAACGGCATTTTTTCAGGGATTCCAGCCAAGCCTTTTAAACCGCTACCGCGAAAAAGTTGTAGTAATACCGTTTCCAGCTGGTCTTCACGATGTTGCGCGATTAACAAAACATCGTGGTCGTCAATTAAATTTTGAAATTCACGGTAACGCGCATTTCGTGCTGATTCTTCGGGACTTTCACCTTGATTTACGGTAGCGTTCACCTTCTGCACTAAAAATAAAACGCCTAATTTTTCTGCCATTTTTTGACAATGAATTGCCCAATCATCAGCTTCTTTTTGCAAACCATGATGAATGTAAACAGCGGTAATTTTTGATTTAAATTCAGGTAACAACGCGCAAGCATCAAGTAAAACGTGTGAATCTACGCCGCCACTGTAACCAATATAAATCTGATTCAACGGCAAACAATTTTCCAATATTGAAATAATTGAACTTTGAATCTTGACTTTTGAATCGTTCACTTTTGTCTTACCTTGAGATTTATAGAATGCAAACCGATAATAACGCTTTTAAACACCTTATAAAATTAGAAAAACGGAGATGTTATGTCTAATAAAGTCCGCGTATGGATTTTTAGTTTATTTTTGTTAAGTTCATTTAGTTTTTCAACCTGGGCGCAACTGCCCGATTTTACTGAAATGGTAAAAACCAGTGGTGGCGCGGTAGTTAATATCAGTACCACGCAAAAAATTCCAGCAGGCGCAGAAAATGGCGAAGAAGTACCACAACTTCCCGAAGGTGCAATTCCACCAGAATTAGAAGAATTATTGCGTCGATTTAATGAACAACAAGGTGGTGGCGGTGGAATGCCTAAAGAAGCACGCTCCTTGGGTTCGGGTTTTATTATTTCACCAGATGGTTATGTTCTAACCAATCATCACGTTGTCAAAGATGCGACTGAAATTGTGGTGAAATTAAATGATCGCCGTGAATTGATCGCAAAGTTAATTGGTTCAGACTCACGCACAGACGTTGCGGTTTTAAAAATTGAAGCGCGTGATTTGCCCGTTGTTTCAATTGGTGAGCCGAATAAATTACAAGTTGGCGAATGGGTTTTGGCAATTGGTTCGCCGTTTGGTTTTGATCAATCGGTAACGGCAGGCATTGTAAGCGCGAAAGGTCGTAGTTTGCCAGGTGGAAATTATGTGCCATTCATTCAAACCGATGTGGCAATTAACCCAGGAAATTCGGGCGGGCCTTTGTTTAATATGGAAGGCAAAGTTATCGGAATTAACTCACAAATTTACAGCCGAACAGGCGGTTCGATGGGGTTATCGTTTGCGATTCCAATGGATGTTGTCATGAATGTGGTTGATCAAATTAAAGCTAAAGGAAAAGCCTCTCACGGTTGGTTAGGCGTGCAAATTCAAGATGTAACCCGCGAACTAGCCGAATCATTTGGCATGAAAAAACCGCACGGTGCTTTGGTTGCAAAAGTAATTCCTGGCGGCCCTGCTGAACGAGCGGGAGTTCAAATTGGCGATATTATTACCGAATTTAACGATCAAATTATTGACCATTCTGCTGACTTACCGCCGATGGTTGGCATTACACCAATTAACGATAACGCGACGTTAAAAATTATTCGTCAAGGTGAAAATCGCACGTTGCATTTCAGTGTTGGTTTGTTGCCCGATGAAGACGATAAATTAGCCGCAGCAAAAACGGCAAATAAATCACCTGCCAATCAGTTGGGAATAACGGTGTCAGAACTTACGCCAGATCAACGCCAATTATTACAAATTCCACACAACGGGGTTTTAGTACAAGAAGTTATGAAAGGTGCAGCGCGTGACTCAGGGCTTCAACGTGGTGATGTTATTTTACGCATTCAAAATATCGTCGTGCGTGATTTGAATGACTTCGATCGTATTGTCAGAAAATTGCCAACAGGTATGTCGATTGCGGTATTGATTCAACGTCAAGGCAATCCCGTATTTTTGGCTTTGAAATTGAAATAAATTGATAAACATTCTGTGAGGGTGGATTTTTAAATTTGCCCTCACGAAAACAACATAAAATCGCTATGAATAATTTTTTTCGTTATATTTTTGTTTTTTCGTTCGCTTTCATCACTTTTCCTCTTGTTGCCGCAACAAAAGACAAATCTAAAATAAACACGGCTGAACCTTCTTCTGCTGTTCAAACCATTGACATTGCTTATCTCAATCAAGAACTCACGCAGCCGACAGAAATGTTGTCAAATCTTGATCCATTTATTGCCAGCAAAGGCTTTGAAGGGGCTGAATTAGCCATTAGCGACAACAACACAACGGGTCAATTCACACATCAAAATTTTGTTTTACATAAGTTTAGCGTGCCGCCCGAAAGCAGTGCTTTAGATTTTTTTAAACAAAACATTGCGACCAAATTTCACTACGTTATTATAAATTTAAATGCCGCGAATGCGTTGGCAATTTCAGATTTCACCGCCAATTCGGACACGCTTTTTTTTGATGCAGGAACGGTTGACGACGCATTGCGAAATGAGCAATGCCGTGCGAATACATTACATTTATTGCCTAATCGCGCCATGAAAGCGGACGCGCTCGCACAATACATGATGAAAAAACGCTGGTCGAAATGGTTTTTAGTCGTTGGAACTCAACCTGAAGATGATTTATTTGCAACGGCATTAAAGCGTTCAGCAAAACGATTTGGCATGAAAATCGTGACGGAAAAAAAGTGGGAACACACATTTGATGCGCGAAAAAATGCACAATCCGATATTTCTGTTTTTACGCAAAGTGATGATTATGATGTTTTAGTTGTTGCTGACGAACAAGGTTTGTTTGGTGAATATCTGGCTTATCGGACTTGGCTTTCTCGTCCAATTATTGGTACACAAGGTTTGGTTGCAACGGCGTGGCATTCAACACATGAACTTTGGGGCGCGACACAAATTCAGCATCGTTTTCAAGACTTGGTAAAACGAAATATGGAAGAACAAGATTATGGCGCGTATCTAGCTGTTCGGGCGATTGGTGAAGCCGCAACACGAACAAAATCAGGTGATTTAAAAATGGTAAGTGACTATTTACACAGTTCGCAATTTACATTGCAAGGTTATAAAGGCAACGCTTTGTCGTTTCGCGCTTGGGATGGGCAATTGCGACAGCCTATTTTACTTGCCGCACCACGTTCGTTGGTTGCTGTTGCGCCGATTGAAGGTTTTTTGCATCCCAAAACCGAATTGGATACGCTCGGTTTTGATCAAAATGAATCCGAGTGCAAGGTGATTATGTATAAAAGCGGCGGTTAAGCCCTAACTCAAACCAGCAATTCTCATTATGAAAACCGCTCGTGTTGTATAAAGGAACACCGAGTGAAAAAAATGAAGATAAGCGATGGCATCACCATTTGAATCGAACAAAAGGAGGTGTTCCAGATTTGTGGATGATATGAAATTGCGACACAATTACAGCATTTGGAGAAAATTCTAATGGCAACAATTTTAGTGAAATGTACGAGCTGCAAGAAAACAGAAGTTGTAAGACACGGTTATGATGTAAAGGGAAATGAGCGATTTTTATGTCGAAACAGTCGTTGTCAAACAAAAACGTTTCAATTGGACTACATCTATCAGGCGAAATACCCCGAAATGACAAATAAAATCATTGAGATGGCAATCAACAGCTCAGGAATTAGAGATACATCCAGAGTGTTAAAAATTAGTCCTACGACTGTCATTGATAGGTTGAAACAGCAGGAAAGTAAGCTAATCCAAGTAAATAAACCGTACTTGGAATCGTTAACCCAACGTGAACTTCAAGAGTTATATCCAAAAATGGTCAAAATAGAGGAAGCCGAAATGGATGAGATGTGGAGTTTCGTTGGAAAAAAAGAAGAACAATGCTGGCTGTGGCATGCCATTGATCATCGTACTGGAAAATTGCTTGCTTATGTATTTGGTCGAAGAAAAGATGAAGTGTACAAACACACAGGAAGTTATTAAAACCATTTGGAATCAAACGGTTATATACTGATTATTGATTATTGGGGTGCTGATTCCATTTAATGTGGAATTAGACGCAAACTTGAGTTCCAAATTGGGTAGTGCTA
>CAIRCR010000367.1 GCA_903877065.1 uncultured Pseudomonadota bacterium | reverse complement strand
GTTTTTTATATTAAGGGAGGGGTTTCAGGGGAACCGTAGGTTCCCTGAGTTTCAGGGGGAACCTTGGTTCCCCTGAGAGGGAGGGGGTTCAGGGGGGTCGGAACGTAACGTAGGTTCCCTGAGTTTATCTTCTATACCTTCTATGACTACGATGATGTCTGTGTTTACCAGTGCGTCTTTTTGGAACAAGCCCTTGATTCAAAGCAAGTAAAGCTACTGGTACTGCTACTTCTGTTAATACTTCACCGCCTTGTTGTAATTGTTGTTGTTGACCTCCAGTAACAACTCCTGGACTCAATCCTTCTATATTTAGTTGATTTGGTAAAGGATCTGCTCCTCCTCTCATTTGACTAGCATATTGCGCGTTCATAGCTATTGTATTACTATCAGACTCTGCTTGTTGTTGTCCCATACTGCCATAAACCCCTTGTGCGTAACCAGTTGCACCACCATCACCACCCATTATAATTATATTTTTCTTCGCATGTCTTCTATGGTGTCTTCTAGAGCTTTTTTGTTTTCTAGATCCCTTTCTTTTGTAAGTTCTTCTTGATGCCATATATATATTACGAATATATTTTTAAGTTTTTTTTGATATTTTTAAATATTCTTTTCAATAATACTAATATTTCTAAAATTATAAAAAATAAAAACAAATTTTAAAAACATAACAACCATAAATACAAATATAATTCATTGTACATTATTTCTATAACTGGTTTCAACATTTCTCTTAAATCTTTACGTATATCCTCATCTTGTAAAAATTCAATACATGAATCTCGAAAATTTTTCATATCATTAAAATAAATTATTATTTTCTATAATTGAAACCACCGCAAAAAATATTTCGCTAAATCTAGAGTATAAATTTATTAAGGATTTATAATGGAAATCTACAACGTGCAACCTTCATTTTGTTCAGAAACCAGTTTAATTTCACCACCCAGCAAACGTGTTAATTCACGCGAAATGGTTAATCCCAAACCAGTTCCGCCATGTTTTCGACTTATTGATCCGTCCTGTTGCTGGAAGGCTTCCCAAATAACGGCTTGTTTCTCTTTGGGAATACCTGAGCCGGTATCTTTCACCGAAAAAACAATAGTCGTTTCATGCGTGAGTAAATCCCCCAGTTTAATGTTAGCACTTGGCAAATCAACCACTAGTGAAACTGAACCTTTTTCGGTGAATTTACAGGCATTTGAAAGTAGATTTCGTAAAATCTGCCCTAGGCGTTGACGGTCAGTGCGGAAATGTTTAGGCACGGCATCAGATATACTCACAATCAATTCCAGCCCTTTATCTTCAGCAACTGGACGAAAAAGACCTTGCGCTTGATCTACAATTTCACTCACCGAAAATAGTTCTATAATGGCGTGTTCATGCCCAGATTCAATTTTCGATAAATCTAAAATATCGTTAATGATAGTTAATAAATCGTTACTACTTTTGTTCATCACAACTGACATTTCAACTTGCTTGTCAGTCAAATTTCCATCACGGTTATCAGACAACGAGCGCGACAACAACAACATTGAATTAAGTGGCGTACGTAATTCATGACTCATATTAGCGAGAAATTCACCCTTGTATTTTGACGCAATGGCTAAATCTTCGGCGCGTTGCGTTAAATCCGTTTGGGCGACTTCTAGTAAACTATTTTTTGTCTCAATCACACTGCGTTGCAGCTCTAATGCTTGGGTTCGCTCTTCTAACTCTTCATTGATTTGCTGCAATTCTTCTTGCTGCATTTTTAATTGCTGTTCACTCGATACCAATGCTTGCGTTTGTTCTTCCAACTCTTCGTTGGATTGTTGCAGCTCTTCTTGTTGAATTTGCAAACGCTGTGATTGTTCCTGACTTTCAAATAACAACACTTTTGTGCGACTTGTTGACTGAGCAACAAAAATAGCTGTGCCTATATTGAGCGCGGCTAAACTTAATAAATCTAACTGTTTTGCACTAAATGCATGCAAACTGCCTAATTCTAAAACGCCTTTTAATGTGCCTTCATAAAGTAGCGGAATGACGATGGCGTTTCTGGGCTGAATACTTCCAATAGCGGATGTAATGCACACATAATTATCAGGTAAATCTGTTATTGAAATAACTTGTTTTTCGCGTGCAGCTTGTCCAACCAAACCTTCTCCTAAAGCAAACTTGTTTGATAGGTTTTTTCGCAATTCGTAAGCGTAACTGCTCGTTAAATGTAAATGTTGATCTGCTTCATTCCATAAGTAAATCGCACCAATTTGTACCTGTAGATAAACTGCCAAATGGGATACCACTTGATAAGCTAATTCTTCGAGCAACATATCACCGCTAATTTTGGCTGATAAATCTGTAATGCCCGTTTTTAACCAGTTTTGCAATTGGAGCGATTCTGTATTTAGTTGAATAGTCTCTGCGACAGAGTTCACGCTCATCATGATGATTTTCCAATCGCCCACATAATCATCTACAGGAACTCTTCGATTTAAATCATTTTCACGTGCCGCTACATTCATGATTTCTAGATCTTTCAGGGCTTTTTCAGCGACGGCTGCGATTTTATTCACCGCATCTTTAATCCGATTATGGTCGCCCTTGAATTCATCCGTGATACGCGAAGTTAACAAGCCGTCTGCCATCTTTTGCAAAACAAGTGCTTGTGAATTGACAGGGTTTAGTGCTTC
>CAIRCR010000366.1 GCA_903877065.1 uncultured Pseudomonadota bacterium | reverse complement strand
CATCAATCGTATGCGACGATTTACTGTAAAACAAAACGTTTTCAAACTGCCAATTTTTATTGAGCTGTTGATTAAATGCTAACTCTAATGTTTGCAAGGATTCGGGTTTAACGGGCGATACACTGCTGTAACCTGGTATGTTTGCACTGCCTATTTTTTTCAAATTGTTCAAACTTAAAAAACCATCTCCAACGTAACCGCCACTGTAAGCCAATCCCACTGCGCCACGAACACCTTCTTGATAAGAAACACGAAACAAACCATCTTGCCAAGGCGTAATAAACGTACCTATACGCGGTGAATAATGAGTACCCCAGTATTGATGTTGATCAAGGCGCAGACCACCAAACAGAGTAAGCCACGGATTGATTTGGTAGTTATCTTCAATAAAAAAGCTGTAGATATTGATATTAGAAGGAAAAATAAAGGTATGTTTTTGATTCAAAGAACTAATCGTTTCACCATTCAGCAAGGACATATTGTTAATTATAAAATTTGCACCATCTGAATTATTCAGACCTATTTCATAAAGATGCGCCTCAGAACCCAACGCTAAATTGTTCCCTTCCAACAAATTATTTAAATGCAAAACTTCTTTAACGCCATATCGTATTTCTCGACTTCCACCTGCTGTACTCCCCGTTTGAACGGTGTACTTTGACGCATCATCAATGGTTGCATCGACTTTACTTTCCAAACGAATATCTTTTGCAAATTCCAAGTTGTGACTGAGTCCAAAGTAATTGAGTTCTTCACCCTTGCCATCGGCATCACTAAAGAAAAAATACATATCACGCGTTTGGTCAATATGCAGCATATCAAAATTCAATTCTCCATAACGCAAATGGGCAAACACGCTCAAATTGTCAGTGCGTTTCAAATGATGTCCAACATCTGCCACCACACCATCAGAACCTGGTGCGCTGTCGCCAACTAAGCTCGATTTTGCCGCCCAACCTTCACGACGTACAGGCTGACCGTCGTAGTTTTTTTGTTGAACAAATAAATAACCGTCATAGTTTTCATGGTTGAACGCCGCTTCCATGCCGCCTTGTACTGCGCCATTTAACCCGCCTCCACTGAACATAGTCACTTTAGCGTCACCACAATCCGTGGCTAAATTATCCGCCGTGCGCGTCACGATATTTATAACACCTTGCAACGCACCCTGCCCTAACGTCACCGAACCAGGACCGCGCACGATTTCAATGCGCTCAATCCAATCAAAATTAGTGCCGTTAATGATTCCATCGGGCATACCTTCTAAACGTTCAGCATTTATATTATGTCCGTTGATCAGCATCATAATTTTTGTATTGCTGTCAGCGGCAAGCCCACGAAAAGCCCCAACGGTATCGCTATGACCTTCCGCAACAAAATATCCTGGAACATAAGTCATCAAGGCTTCGTTAAGCGTGCGAGCAGAGCTTAATTGCAGTTGTTCTCGTGAAATCACTGTCACTGAAGCGGGTTGTTTTTTGGGATCAACAGAAACGTTAGATGCCACTGTGATGGGCGTTTCCAGCAATTCTTCCATTGGCGCGTCTAACATCTGCTCAACAGATTTACTACACGTTGCCATTACGTTTTGCGAATTTAAGCAAACAAACATGACACTCAAAACGCAGTATTTACAGTTTGTATATTTCATAATACTTTGCTTGCTTGCTTGCTTGCTTGCTTGCTTGCTTGCTTGCTTGCTTGCTTAGAAAATTATTGCTCTTAAAGTTCATGCTGCAACCTTATTTTGTAATAAATTTTTACGCTTACAACTTTGAAATATCAGCGCAAGTTAAAAACTGCTGTGACAACAAATTCAGCAACGCCAAACGATTTGCACGAAGTTCTAAATCATCACAATTGACCATCACACCATCAAAAAACGCATCAACAGGTTGTTTTAATTCTGCCAAACGATTCAGCGTTGCTTGATAATCACGTTTTTCGAGCAACGGCTCAATGTCGGTGGCGGATTTTTTAGCCAATTCAAATAAGCTAATTTCAATAGGTTTAACCAAATTCCCAACTGTTGCAGAAGGTTTATCGGATTTTTTCAAAATATTTAAAATTCGTTTATTCGCTGCGGCTAAACTTTCCGCTTCAGGTAATTGACGGAATGCTTTTACCGCTTGCAAGCGTTGCATAAAATCGAGCGGTTCAGCTGGATTTACGGCTAAAACAGCTTCAAATTCGTCAGCCGTAAAACCCTTGTCTAAGCAATAACCTTTCAAACGTTCAAAAATGAAATCGATGACAAGCGTTTGCGTTTTGCTTTTATCAAATTCTTGACTAAATAACGACAACGCAAATTGAGTCAGCGCGTGAATATCGAGTTTTAAATTATGCTCAATCAAAATTCGTAACACACCAAGCGCGGCGCGACGTAACGCATACGGATCTTTATCGCCTGTTGGACACAACCCAGCACTGAAAATACCTGTGAGCGTATCAATTTTTTCAGCCAACGCCACGACGCAACCAATATCACTGTTCGGAGTCGCGCCACCTGCTTGTTTTGGCAAATAATGTTCTTCAATGGCTTGCGCGACGATAGAATTTTCACCGTCTGCGAGGGCGTAATAACGCCCCATTGTGCCTTGTAAATTGCCAAATTCACCGACCATTTCAGTCATCAAATCATTTTTCGCTAAAAATGCGGCACGTTTTGCAAACGCAACATCAGCGTTAATTTTCGGTGCGATGTATTCAGCAAGTTTTACAAGTCGCTCAACTTTTGCGGCAACCGTTCCTAATTTTTCTTGAAATAGGATGGTTTCTAAACGTGGCGAGAAATCAGCAAGTGATTTTTTACGGTCTTGTTTCCAGAAAAACTCTGCATCTGACAAACGCGGTGTAACGACACGCTCATTGCCATTTTTGATTGATTCGGGATTTGTGCTTTCGATATTGCTGAACGTGATGAAATAGGGACGCAACGAACCATCGGCGTTTTTAACAGGAAAGTATTTTTGATTTTCCTGCATTGTCGTAATCAACACTTCAGCGGGTAACACTAAAAATCGCTCATCAAAATGCCCTGTAATCGGAACAGGAAACTCGTTTAAGGCGGCAATTTCTTCAAGTAAATCGTCTTCAATATGAGCAATTCCATTCACCACAGAAGCCGCTTTTTCAGCATCGGCGCGAATCTGATTTTTACGTTGCTCAAAATCTGCTATCACTTTGCCTTGAGAAAATAAAATTTCGACGTAATTTTCAGGTTTTGAAATTGTTAAATTTTGTGGCGCGTGAAAACGATGACCGCGTGTTTGATTGCCCGTTTGCAAACCTAAAATTTCAGTTTCAATAACGTGTTCACCATAAAGCAAAACCGCCCAATGAACAGGTCTTACAAATTCAACTGAAAAATTTCCCCAACGCATTCGTTTGGCAATCGGCAACAAGCTAATACTTTTGCGAATAACGTCAGGAATCAATTGTTGTGTCGTTTGACCTGCAATCGTTTGAGTGCAAGCCAGCCATTCGCCTTTGTCGGTTTTTAAACGTTCCAATTGGTCAAATTCAACACCACAACTTTGCGCGAAAGCTAACGCGGCTTTGCTTGGTGTGTTATCTGCTTGAAATGCGGCTTGAATGGACACACCTCTTTTTTGCACGGTTTTATCGGCTTGTGAACCTTGTAAGTTTTCAATCAAAACTGCCAAACGTCTTGGCGTGGCAAAACTTTTTACGTTTGAAAAAGCCAGTTCAGCATCGTTCAAGCCTTGCACAATGCCATCGGATAAAGCCTTGCTTAGTTTTAATAACGTTTTCGGCGGCAATTCTTCACAACCGAGTTCAAATAATAAATGTTGATCTGTCATTTAGTTCGCTCCTTGCGTGTTTATCATAGGAAATCCTAAGGCTTCGCGTTTGGCGTAATAGGTTTCAGCCACTGATTTTGATAAATTTCGTACTCGTAAAATATAGCGTTGCCTTTCTGTGACCGAAATTGCGTGACGTGCATCAAGCAAATTAAACGTGTGCGAGGCTTTCAAAACCATTTCATACGCGGGCAATGGCAAATCTTCTAAAATCAATTTTTGGCATTCTTGTTCGTAAGTTAAAAAACTGTGAAACAAAAAATCGACTTTCGCGTGGTCAAAATTAAATTCTGACATTTCGACTTCGTTTTGATGAAATACATCGCCGTAAGTCACAACGCCATGCGGTGTTTCTGTCCAAACCAAATCATAAACGCTGTTCACGCCTTGTAAATACATCGCCAAACGCTCTAAACCGTAAGTAATTTCACCTGTAACGGGGCGACATTCCAGCCCACCGACTTGTTGAAAATAGGTGAATTGCGTCACTTCCATACCGTTGAGCCATACTTCCCAACCTAAGCCCCACGCGCCCAAAGTGGGTGATTCCCAATTGTCTTCAACAAAACGAATATCATGCTCTAACAAATCAAAACCTAAATGTTTAAGCGAACCCAAATACAAATCTTGAATATCGGCAGGTGACGGTTTTAGCATCACTTGAAATTGATAATAATGTTGCAAGCGGTTTGGATTGTCACCAAAACGTCCATCCGTTGGACGACGTGAAGGTTGAACATAAGCCGCACGCCAAGGCTCTGGACCAATTGCGCGTAAAAAAGTTGCAGGGTGAAATGTTCCCGCGCCAACTTCTAAATCGAGCGGTTGCAACAGCACACAACCTTGTTGCGCCCAATAAGTTTGTAGAGCCAAAATTAGCCCTTGAAAGGTGATTACTTTTTGATTGGTATTTGACACGAGATTGACCAGTTAAAACGAAAAAAGATGTGTAAATTATAACGGAAAAATAGATATGCAGGCAGAGCTAACGCATTGAATTACTAACTGTGTTGTTTTATGGGGAACAATCTACTTGAAGATGAATTTTATCAACAGGTGCAGATGCTTTCGTTGCCCGCAATTGCCCTGCCAAATCTCGATATGTTTGCACGTTAACATAATTTAATTCGTTCAAAATGGCTTGAACCGCGAGTGCTTGATTGTAGCCATGCTCAAACCAAATTTGCCCGTCAGTCGTTAAATGTTTTTTTGCTTGCTGTGCGATTATTTTGATGTCACGCAAACCATTTTCAGCAGAAATTAACGCGGATTTAGGCTCGAAACGAACATCGCCTTGTGATAAATGTTTATCGTCATCTGAAATATAGGGAGGATTACTCACGATTAAATCAAATTGAATTGCAGGTACAGAAGCAAACCAATCACTCAAAATGAATTGGACATTTTTGCAGTCGTGTTGTTTAGCATTTTTTTGGGCGATGGTTAACGCTTTGGCACTTGCATCGACAGCGATAATTTTTGCTTTGGGACGTTCTACCGCCAACGTTATTGCAATGACACCAGAACCCGTCCCTAAGTCTAAAATTTCAAAAGTTGAATCTTTGGGGATTTCTTCCAAACATAATTCAATCAATAATTCAGTGTCAGGGCGTGGAATTAACACATCGGGAGAAACAATAAAATCACGCGACCAAAATTCGCGTGATCGCGTGATATAAGCAATTGGCACACCTTCTAAGCGTTGTGAAATCAACGATTCAAAAAGTGCAAGCGTTGATGTATTTAACGTTTTGTCGTGCCATGCTCGTAAATAACTTCGGTTTTTTTTTAACACAAAAGCCAACAGAACTTCTGCATCTAAACGCGCAGAATCAGAAACGGAATTGAGCTGATTTGTCGCAAAATTTAAATGTTTTTGAATTGTGGACATTCAAAGTAACGCTAACAAACGCTGCGTTTCCGTTTGAATTTTTTTACGATACAACAAAAATTTCCAACGCCGTCCACCACATTGTTTCCATAGCATTGCCGAACGAATCCCTGCAAGTAAACACGCCCGAATTTTGTTTGCTACGTCAGGACGTGACAAATAATCGGGTACGCCATTTACCATAATGCGCGGCTGTAATTTGCTCACAGTTTGCACATAAATATCGCCAAAATTCGCCAACACATTTTCATGTAGCACACTGAAATGGTCAGTTTGTGCTTTAGCGCGTTCAATACCAATTGAAATGGTTTTAATCATGGCAGATTGTTCACTCAATTTTTGCTCCAAAAACACCATCGAAGCGGCATAACGCGCTTGATCGGGATAAGTAATTTCGTAGCCCGTCAACTGTTTATCAAGCTGTTCTAAACCTAATTTCAAATTAGCTAAATCGTTTCCGTAAATTTCAAGAACGCTTTCCGAATCGGTTTTGAGCAAACTGCCTAACGTTGTTTCAAGTTCTAATTCATCGGCTTTTCCATTCGTTGCCAATTGATGCACTAATGCAGCCGATTGAGCGATTCCAGCTAATGCAATGACTTGGTGCGTTAATGTATTGAGTTCCATTTTAATCATCCTAACAGTTAATAGCGCGACGATTTGTATCGGCGATTCATCGATTTTTTTCCTGAAAATATAATCAACAATGACCACGCAATTAAAAAACTCACGCCGCCTAATGGTGTAATTTTTCCTAGTTCGGGCAAATCAAAAATGGCTAACGCATACAAACTGCCCGAAAACAAAATAATCCCTAAAAACATCAACACACCCGCCCATTTGAGTAATTTTGATTGTGCGTCGTGTTGCTGTATTAACGCAATGGCAATCAGACCGAAAGCGTGCCACATTTGATACGTCACGCCCGTTTGATAAACGGCAAGTAATTCGGGGCTAATCATGGTTTTCAAACCGTGTGCGCCGAAAGCCCCAAAAGTGACACCTAAAAAAGCACACATTGCACCGAGAAATAAAAAAACAGAAGGCATAATTATTTTTCCAAAAGCCGAGGCATGAGTTGAACTAAATTACAGGGTTTTGTGCGTGAATCGAGTTGTGCTTGAATGATTGAATCCCAAGCCATTTTGCACGCGCTTGTTGAACCTGGTAAACAAAAAATATACGTTCCATTCGCCACGCCAGCAATGGCGCGTGATTGAATGGTTGAAGTTTTAATATCGGTAAAAGACAAGTAACGAAACGTTTCGCCAAAACCATCTAAAACTTTATCGAGTAGCGGCGTAATCGCTTCGGGTGTACCGTCACGCCCCGTAACACCTGTGCCGCCAGTGCTGATAATGACATCTATTTTTTCTTCGATAATCCATTGAGATACGATGGCGCGAATGTGATAAATGTTGTCGGCTACGATGCGTTTATCTGCGACAAAATGCCCCGTATTGCTAATTCGCTCAACTAACGCTTTGCCAGACGTATCGTTGGTTTCGTTGCGTGAATCAGAAACGGTGAGAATTGCAACATTTAGCGTTTTAAATTCAGTCATTTTTTTATGTTTATTTTTGGATTGTTATGTAACCTTTAAAAAAGTTAGTGATTACGCATAAAGGCTAAAAAAAGATCAATCACTTCCTGATGTTTTTTCTCACTCTTTTCAGTGGCGTACACATTGACTTCAAATTCAACGTCTTTTGCATAAGATTCACTTCTGCCTAAAATGCTGTTTTTGATTCTCGTCCATTTCAAAGTTTTCCAGTTTGGCAAAAATTTGGCAACATTTGCTGGCGACATTCCCTTTTTATGGAAATCAGAAAAGGAAGCGTGGGTTTGTGCGTCTAAAGAACGAATAAAAAAATGCCAATCCTCACCTGCCACGCTATATAGCAAAACATTTCCAACCACCACAGCAATACTTTTGTCTCTCATAATTCACCCCGAATTGAATGCTTATTAGGGCATATTGTTTTCTTATCTGTTTATAAATTCAACGGATTTTTTGGATCAACACCGTCCTGAAATGGCAAACGTCTATCTTGATGTGTAATTTTATAAATTTGCCCTAACCAATTATTAAATACCGCTTTTGCCGTATCACGCCAAGTATTATCAATACTTTCAATCACCAACGTTTCTGGAAATAGAGGCAACGGCGTTTGATTTTCTTTTGCCGTTTTTACGTTTTGTTCATATTCTTTGAAAATCGCTTTTACATCATCGTTAAAATAATGCTCAGGACAAGGCGGATAATTCACCAGTTCACGTTGATAAAATCGTCGTACTTCACGTTTGTATTCTTTGAGCAAGCTCACGTCGTCATATTCAGGATGACCTTGAAAAAACACAATACGAAAACCATCGGGACTGGTCGCTAAATGCACACCGGCTTCTTTACTTGTCGCTAACACACGCAACCCATTTTGTTCCATATCGCTTTGATAAATTTCGTTAAAGCGTGAATGTGGCACATCAAACCGCGTGTTAATTTCAACCACTAAGGGATGCGTTTTATCGACTAAAGTGTGCGAAAAAATACCCCAACGTTTTTCGGGTAAACGTGTTCGGGACACACCATAACAATAATGAATAATTGCGTGTGTTGCCAAACATGAACACAAAATTGACGTGACATTCTCTTTTGCCCACGAAAAAACCTCTGTTAACGGTTGCCAAAAATCTTCATCGGGTAAAAAAGCACCTGTCACATTCGCGCCACTGATAATCAGCGCGTCCAATCCGTCAAGTTTGATTTTAGAAAAAGGTTCGTAATATTTATCAATATGCGCTTGTGTTTCAGGACTACGTTCTAAACCGTCAATTGTGAAAGGATGAACATGAAATTGTGCGATTTGATTGCACGCACCAACAAGGCGAAAAAATTGCCGTTCAGTGGCTTCCAAAGCCGCGTCGGGCATCATATTGAGCAAACCAATGTGAATCTCACGGATTTCTTGAAGCGTTGCACGTTGTGGATCAATAATTTCTTCGCCTTCTTCACGCAATCGCTGAAAAGTCGGTAAATTGGTGTGAGCAATTAAAGGCATCGTGACTCCGCCTTAACCATTTTTTTGGGCTAACGCATCAGCAATTAGGCGAATAAAATCATCTTCGGTTTGTACTTTTGCCACGTCGTTGCCGTCAATGGTGTAACCGTATTTTTCAGCAATCGCTTCATAACGTGGTAAACGTGATTTAAATAATTCAGGAAAAACCCACGACACAAATTCATTCGGCGGCATCACGTCAGTTGACGCATAACTTTTTAACCACAAAAATTCAGCTAACTTTTCATCCAAAAACGCCTCACGGTAATACAACGGCTTTGGATCGCTTTTTGCGCGGTTGATAATGGTTTGTTCTAATTCGGGCGGAATTTTAATGTAAATAATCAATGTGTTTTGCGCGAGAACGTCTAACGCTTCGGGGCAATCGAGTTCACACACACTGCCACCCGCATCGTTAATAAAATGGTGATAGCCATAAATATCTTCCGCGTTATGAATAAAATTCGGCACATCTTTCATGGCATCAATTTCAGCGTGACGATGTAAATTTTGCCGATATTTAAATTCTTCCAGCGATAAACCACCTTGATTTGCATCGCCCAATTTACCCAAAAAACTCGAAACCGCCGTCAAATTATCAAACGAAATTTTGCTTTTAATATAAAGCGAGTCAGCGCGTAATAACTCACGCAAATAAGGCACGCTCATCGCTTGGCGTTTGATATTGTCTAAAATGGGTTCTTTTAAATATTTCGTGCCGATTCGGTAATCACCTGAATAGTGATACCACTTTGTTTTGGGAAGTTTGTCGGCAAGCGTTGTTTTTCCTGCGCCAGACATAGCAAGTAACGTAATACGTTTCGATTTCCAATCGATAAATTCTTGAGCGGTCATTTTCATAATTTTTAGGTATGTCTGTAATAAATGTACAAATACGAAATTAAGATAGATTTTAACTCAGCGTTTGAATTAAAACGAGTTTGTTTGAAAATGTTGCTCGAAGATGCAACGAAATTTTTACCGTTACGATTAAGCACATAAACGGACTTCATTACCTTTTTTCAGCGCGTGCAAAATCTATCGTGTGTTAAAATTTTACTCCCGCTACTTCCTTGACTTCTTTTGATTTTATTCTATGAAATTACGTTTTTTATTACCGCTTGGCGCATTTATGATTTTGGTTGTGTTTTTGGCAATTGGCTTAAAACTTGACCCTCACGACGTTCCCTCTCCGCTTATTGATAAAGCTGCGCCTGCTTTCACCTTACCTCAATTACACGAACCGCAGAAAAATTTTTCACCCGCTGACATGAAAGGCAAAGTGTGGTTGTTAAACGTGTGGGCATCGTGGTGTGCGTCATGTCGGCAAGAACACGTTTATTTTACCGAATTTGCAAAGGCGAATCCGTCGATAAATTTGATGGGCTTGAATTACAAAGATGAATCCGATGCCGCAATGCAATGGCTCGTGCGTTTGGGAAATCCTTACAAAATCAGCATCACAGATAAAGACGGCATGGCGGGTTTAGATTGGGGCGTTTACGGCGTTCCTGAAACGTTTGTCATTGATAAAAAAGGCATCGTACGTCATAAACAAACAGGACCTGTTGATCCCACTATTTTACAAACGCTGATTATGCCGTTGATTGAAAAATTAAACTTAGAGGAAATGTAATGAAAAAATTATTACTGAGCTTATTACTGTTACAAAGTCTAAACGCATTTGCTGAAATCGAGATTTATCAATTCAAAACACCTGAACTTGAATTACGCTACCAAACCTTAACCGAAGAATTACGCTGTTTAGTTTGCCAAAATCAAAATATCGCGGATTCACACGCCGAACTCGCTCAAGATTTACGTCGTAAAGTTTATGAAAAACTCAATACGGGAGAAAGTAACGACCAGATTATAGATTACATGACCGAGCGTTACGGTGATTTTGTCTTGTATCGTCCACCGTTTAACGTCAAAACATTGATTTTGTGGATTGCACCTGTTTTAACCCTTTTAATCGGCGGCATCGGCTTTTGGTCATTGCTCAAACGCCGAGAAACAAACATAACAGAACAATTATCTGACAGCGAACGCGCTCATCTCAACGAACTGTTACACGCAAAAACGAGTGATAAAACTTGATTCTGTTTATGAAATCATCTCAAAACAACGTTTCATCTTTAAAGCAATTCAACAATTCTTCGGCTTTATTTGGCGAATTGTTGAAAAAATCGAGTGTCGGACATTCTAAAAAATCCGTAAAACCTTCGAGATTTTCTATTTGTTTACCCTCAATTTTGTTAAATCCCATTGTCCAATTTTGAAAACTGCGTTTTTCAACGGGTTTTTTATAAATCATCCACACTTTTTTATGTCTTACATCTTTACTAATCACGTTGCCATAAAGTTCATCAAGTGCTTTTTCTTCGCCTTCCAAAACTTGTAAAAATAACCCATCTCGATAAAGCAACATTCCCGTCACGTTTAATTTTTCATTTTTAGTCCGCGCTTTTTTTAACAAAACTTTTAAATCGTCATCTGAAAAGGTATGCGCGGCAACACTCACATAAATTAAGTGAAAAAGTGTATCTTCAGAATTTTCAATTCTTTCGGCAAAAAATTTTCTGATTGTTTTATCCAAAATATGCACATGAATTGGTTTTTTGAATAAAAACGTGTTTCCTTTGGGCAAATCATCTGCCGTTTTCAATTTGTCGCTGTAACCAGTGCAAAACAAAATCGGAATTTTTGGTCGCCGTGCTAATAAGCTAATCGCTAAATCTAATCCCGACATATTTGGCATTCCATAATCGGTAATGACAACATCAAAATAAGCAGTATCTTGATGAAAAAAACTTAACGCTTCAAAACTCGACGTGAATGTTGTCACGTCATAACCTAACGCCGTCAATTCATAACTAAGTAAACCACAAATTTCTTCTTCATCATCAACGACCAAAACTTTTAATTTCGATGTTTCAGATTTTTTAAATATTTCAGCCGCTTCAACTATTTCAGCAGTTTCAACTGATTCAGCTACTTCAGTTGTTTTATAAACGGCAGGGAATAATAAAGAAAATGTTGTACCTCGATTAACGACAGATTCAACGATGACATGAGCATCTACATTGTGAAGAATACCGCTTACGACTGATAAACCTAATCCCGTTCCTTTGCCAATTTCTTTTGTCGTAAAAAATGGGTCAAAAATACGCGAAATTTTTTCAGGTGAAATGCCGACTCCACTGTCGCTGATTGAAATTTTAACGTAGTCGCCGTTCAGTCGCGCTGAACACGCCGAGCAAAAAATCGTGTCCGATTCGGTCATTTTTTCCAAAGATAAATTGATTTTTATTTCACCCGCATTGCGTAACCAGTGATCTAAATTGAGTGTCCAATAATCATCAATGGCATCACGCGCATTCACAATTAAATTCGTCACAATTTGATGTAATTCGGAACTGTCGATAAGGATTAACGGATAATCTTCAACGAGTGAATTTGTCACCTCAAGCGTAACCAGTGATGAAATGCTGGCGCGTAACATTTTGCTAATTTCAACCACTTCATTGATAACAATCGATGGCTTAATTGGCTCCCCCGCTTTTACCGTTTTTTCACTCGAAAAAGTGAGCATTTTATCGACTAAATCAGCCGCTCGATTTGCTGATTTTTCAACCCGCGTTAAACAATCCATCGCTTTAGAAATATCGTTTTTTTCCACACATATTTTGGCGGCACGCGTGAAGCCGATAATGGGCGTTAAAATGTTATTGAAATCATGCGCGATGCCACTGGCTAATTGCCCCATACTTTCCATTTTTTGCGCGTGCAGTAATTGTCCAAAAATTTCTTCCTTTTCAGATGCTATTTTTTTCTGTGTAGTAATCTCAACCATAATCGAAAGAAACGCTTTTATCTTTTTCGTTTCTGACTCGAGCATTGGCACAATCGTGTTATGCACCCAAAATAAATCGCCATTTTTAGTTCGATTGCAAATGTCATGCTCTGAAACATTACCGCTAAGAATAGATTGCCAAAATTCAGCATAGTATTCTTTAGAATGTAGCCCTGAACGCATCAAACGGTTGTTTTTTCCAATCAATTCCTCTTCGCTATAACCTGTGAGCGTGCAGAAATTTTTAGAAACCTGAAGGAAAACGCCATCAATATCAGACAGTGAAACAACACAGGCTTCATCAATTGCTGCAAATATTTCGCTATAGCCAATTGGAACACTCAATTTTTCAGAAGATAGTGTTTTAATCATTTTGATTCACCCAGTATGGCGTTAATAGCGTTGCGTAAATCAATTTCATTGAATGGTTTTTTGAGTGTGCCTAAAACGCCACCCAACATCTTAGCGGAAGCTAAATTAAATTCACTGTCTGTGAATTTTCCAACAGCACCAGAAATGGCAATTACGGGGATTTTTTTGTTGAATTTTTGTATCTCGATAAGAAAATCAATGCCGTTTTTGGGCGGCATATTGATGTCGGTGATAATTAAATCGAATTTTTCATGATGACAAGCCAATAATCCTTCCACACCATCGCTTGCTGTTTTCACGCTGTGATTATCATCGGTCAGCATCATGTCGAGCAAATCGCGCATTTGTTCTTCGTCGTCGATAACTAAAATGTTAGCCATTGTTTTAATCCCTTGAAAAATTTAGAAAACCAGAGCCTAAAATGCCCATCGGATTGAGAAAGTTAACGTGTTTAAAAATAGTGAATATTATTTTGACTTTCAGAGAGTTTGCTTGGCAAGACGAGTTTTCCCGATTGCCCGCACGCGGTTAAAAGTAACGTTATAAAAACGATAAAAAGGATTTTTTTCATGATTGGGGGACACTGGTTTGAGCGGGTTTTTTACCGCGTCTGCGACGTTTTTTCTTAATCGGCGCGGTGTTGACAGGTTCAACGCTTGCTTTCGTGGGAACAGGTTTTTTTGCGGGTTTTGGTTTTGTGGTTGCCTGACGTTTGTTTTCAGTCGCTGCGACTTTTTTCAACGGTGTTTTGGCATTTGTGTTTGATTTCAAAACCAGCGCAAAATCAATTTTCTTTTCGTCCAAATCAACGCGCATCACTTTCACTTTTACGACATCGCCTAAACGATAACGTGTGTTGCTGTGTTCGCCTTTGAGCTGATGACTGAGTGCGTCGAAATGAAAATAATCTTGCCCTAAATTGCTAATATGCACCAAACCTTCAACATAAATATCATTCAATTCGACAAAAAAACCAAACGACGTAACGGCTGAAATGACACCTGAAAATTCGTCGCCAATTTTGTCCATCATGTATTCACATTTGAGCCAATTGGTCACGTCGCGGGTTGCATCGTCAGCGCGACGTTCATTAGCAGAACAATGTTCACCAAGCATGACCATATCAGGTATGCCATAAACAAAACTATCTGCTTTTTTATTTTGTAAACAATGCCGAATGGCGCGATGTACCAGCAAATCGGGATAACGACGAATAGGTGAAGTGAAATGTGCGTAAGCCTCCAACGCCAAACCAAAATGCCCTTTTTCTTCGGCGCTGTAAACGGCTTGTGACATGGAACGCAACAATACGGTTTGAATTAAATGCGCGTCGGGACGGTGCTTGATGCGCTCAATTAAATTCATGTAATCAACGGGCGTTGGTTCATTGTCGCCCATCAATCGTAAACCTAATTCGCCCAAAAATGTCCGAAGATTCCCCAATTTTTCTTCACTTGGTCCATCATGAATACGCAACAATTTTGGCATTTTTTTGTTGTTTAAAAAGCGTGCCGCAGACGCATTTGCCGCAATCATAAATTCTTCAATGAGTTTGTGTGCGTCATTGCGAACAACGGGAATAATTTTTTCAATTTTACGATTTTCACCAAATACAATGCGGGTTTCTTGTGTGTCGAAATCCATTGCACCGCGTTTTTCGCGTGCTTTTCGCATGGCTTGATAAAGTGCGTAAAGTTCACACAAATCGGGCATTAACGTGGCGTGTTTTTCGGATAAAACGTCATCGCCATCAACTAACATTTTCGCCACGTCGTTGTAAGTTAAACGAGCGTGTGATTGCATGACCGCATCGTAAAAACGTGTTCGCCCGACTTGACCTTCCTCGTCAATAAGCATTTCACACACCATACACAAACGATCAACGTGCGGATTGAGTGAACACAAACCGTTCGACAAAATTTCAGGCAACATTGGAATGACTTGCTCAGGAAAATAAACGGACGTGCTGCGTTTGTGCGCTTCGTTATCGAGTTCACTGCCAACGGTGACGTAGTGCGACACGTCAGCAATGGCAACTAATAATTTCCAACCTTTTGGTGTTTTTTTGCAATAAACCGCGTCGTCAAAATCACGGGCATCTTCGCCATCAATTGTCACCAAAGGTGTTGAGCGCAAATCGACACGATTTAATTTTGCAGATTCGGGAACTTCTGCGGTGAGTGGCGCGATTTCTGTGAGTAATTGTGCTGACCAAACGTTGGGCAATTCGTGTGTGCGAATTGCCATCTCAATTTCCATTCCAGGTGCGAGATGATCGCCAAGCACTTCGATAATTTGTCCCAACGGTTGGTGTAATTTTGTGGGTTGCTGAGTAATTTCGGCGACAACAATTTGCCCTTGTTGCGCGTTTGCTGTTTTTCCATTTTCAATTAAAACGGTTTGTGCGATATTTTTATTGTCAGGAATAACGTAAGTAAATCCATCTTCATAATACAAACGCCCCACGACTTGATGAGTGTTACGTTCCAAAATTTCAACAACAGCCCCTTCACGACGATTTTTTCTATCGACACCAACAACACGAACCATTGCACGGTCATTATGTAAAAGGACATTCATTTCGCGTGGCGACAAATATAAATCTTCAGAACCGTCGTCAGGACGTACAAAACCAAAACCATCGGCGTGACCAATAACACGTCCGACAATTAAATCTTTGTTATTGACTAAACAATAACGACCGCCCCGATTGAATAATACCTGACCGTCACGTTCCATCGCTCGCAATCTGCGACGCAGTGCTTCTAAGCGTTCGTCGTCTTCGATAACAAAGGCGGCAGCAATATCTTCACGCCCTAACGGTCGCCCTGTATTTTCTAGCAATTCTAAAATCAGTTCACGGCTAGGAATGGGGTTGTCGTATTTTTCAGCTTCACGTTCGGCGAAAGGATCATTTTTTGACGTGAAATCAAGGACATTTTTAGACTTTGTGGGCATTTTTGAGTGGCTTCTTTGGAGGAGTAAAATCAGGAAAAATTAGGAGTTATCATACAGGTTTCAGGCTTTAGGTAAAAGGCACAACACAAAAAGCGATAGGTCTTTGAATTGACAATACAAGCCTTGACACTTATAGTCGTCCTCGATTCGCCGAGGTGGTGGAATGGTAGACACGCTAGCTTCAGGTGCTAGTGGGCGTAAGCTCGTGAAGGTTCAAGTCCTTTTCTCGGTAGTAATTAACTCAACTCCAACTGGTTCAGCAGTCATCTAAATTTATACTTTGTACCCGTTTTAGCCTAATCACATCGTCGTTCTTCTTGCTCTAAACCGCAAACATTAACTCAAAAACAATCAGCAACATCAATCGGAGACACATTAAATTGATACGTTTTTCAAACATCAAAAATACTAAGACGTCTGCTCACTCACACTGAATTACACCATGACAGAAACCACTTCTACTCCTGCTCCAATCACCGAATTATCCAATTTTTCGAGTTTCAATCTGCATTCTGCTTTGCAGGAAGCGTTAATCAAAAATGGTTTTGAAAAACCCACGCCCGTGCAACAACGCACTATTCCAGCAAGTTTAACGCGCCAAAATTTACTTGTCAGCGCAAAAACAGGCAGTGGTAAAACGTTAGCGTTTTTATTGCCAACACTGCACAACTTACTCATCAATCCAAATTATTACGCAGGAACGCGTGCTTTGGTCTTAGTGCCAACACGAGAATTAGCACAACAAATTTTCCTGCAATGCCAAAAATTGCTCGACGGCACGGCGTTAAACGTCGGCTTGATTACGGGTGGTGAAGATTTCAAAAAACAGCAAAATATGTTTCGCAAAAATACAGCGGTCATTATTGCGACACCTGGTCGAATTTTGGAATTGCTAACGCTCGACACCGCGCCGTTTGAAAATTTAGAAACGTTAATTCTCGACGAAGCCGATCGAATGCTCGACATGGGTTTTAGTGAAGACGTTTTAACGATTGCAAAAAACTGTAATGAAAACCGCCAAACCTTATTATTTTCCGCGACATTAACGCACGCTGGCGTTTTGAAAATGGCGGATAAAGTTTTAAAAAAATACGAACTCATTGCATTAAATACGTTGCGCGACGAATTACCACATATTGAGCAACAAATCGTTTTAGCCGATGACACCGCTCATAAACAACAATTGTTGGCGTGGCTACTGAAAAATGAAACGTTTGAAAAGGCTCTCGTGTTTTCAAACAGTCGTCTGCAAGCCACAGCGTTATGCGATCCACTTCGTGCGGCAGGTGTTCGCGCCACCGTTTTACATGGCGATATGGATCAAAAAGAACGTCAGCGCGTCATGAAATTGTTTCGTGATGGTGTGGTTAATGTTTTAGTCGCAACCGATTTAGCCGCACGCGGTTTGGATATTAAAGGCATTCAAATCGTGATTAACTTTGAAGTGCCGCGTAACGGCATTAACTACATTCATCGCATTGGACGCACGGGACGCAGTGACGAAACGGGTTTGACGATTACGTTAGTTAAACATACGGAATGGAATTTGATGGCGGGAATTGAACGCTTTTTGCGACAAAGTTTTATTCGTCGCAACATCAAAGAACTGACGGGAAAATTTCAAGGTCCGAAAAAACTAAAAGCGTCTGGTAAATCAGTCGGTGGAAAGAAGAAAATCGAAGAGAAAAAAGAGAAAATTGAAAAAGTGAAAGTGCGTGATCGTGACAAAAAAAATGTCGGTAAACGTCGTGTACCAACTACACCAAAGATAGCGGTAGAATAATTGCAAAAACGGTGCGACCCAGTTCACTGCTGCACTCAATCGCACCAGAATGTTGAGCAATCAAGGCTTGTGAAATAGATAATCCTAAACCCGTTCCCTCTGCGCGACCCGTAATCATTGGATAAAAAATTTTATTCAACATATCGGGCGCAATGCCTACACCGTCATCAATAATTTCACAACGCAACGCCAATTTATAATGTTTACGCTCCAACGTAACGTGACGACAAATACGCGTTTTTAACCTGATATTGCCCTGCTCAGAAATCGCTTGCACCGCATTTCGCACAATGTTTAAAACGGCTTGAATTAGCTGATTTTTATCACCCAATAATTCAGGAATGCTCGGATCGTAATCACAATGAATTTTGATATTTTCACCCGTTTCTGTTTTAACCAACCAGCGCACACGTTCTAGCACTTCATGAATATTTAACGGTTGTTTATTTGGCAATTCATTCGAGCCAAGCATTCGATCAACCAAACCTTGCAGCCGATCCGATTCAGCAATAATCACTTGCGTGTATTCTTTAAATTGAGCGTTAGGCAATTCTAAATCGAGTAATTGCGCCGCACCACGCAACCCACCGAGTGGATTTTTAATCTCATGTGCCAAACTACGCACCATCAAACGCGCGGTATTTTGTTGAGCGTGTCTGTGTTCTTCTTGCGACATACGAAAACGATTATCAATCGGTAACAACTCGACAATAATTTCGCTCACAAATTTTTCTGAATCAAACGGTGTCACGCTCACATTCACAAAAACGCTGTGATTGACAACGCGCTTTAGTTCTAGCGCGTAATCAATCAACGGCTCTGCGGCATCGCGGCAATGCGTTAAATTGCTTATAAATGCCGCGTCAGATGATTTAAACAATTGCTCCGCCGAAATGCCCAATAATTGCCGTGCGCTGTCCGCTAATAAAATCTCCGCCGCCGTGTTCAAATAACACAACGTTAAATCCGTGTCGAACAACAAAACGGCGGTATTTAAATTATCAAGTAAACGTCTGTGCATAATTTAAGACGTTGTTTGAATATGTAAAATGGCGCGTTGTAAACGTGCTAACGTCTTTTCTTTGCCCAACAATGTCAGCGTCACATCAATTGACGGTGAAACGCCAGAACCACAAATAGCAACCCGCAACGGTTGAGCGACTTTGCCTAAACCGACTTCGAGCGTTTCAGCGGTATTTTTAACAACATCGTGTAAGGCTTCTTTTTCCCAATTTTCAAGCTGTGCAAACGCATTTTTTAGATGCGTTAAAACGTTCTCTGAACCGTCGCCAAAGGCTTTTTTTGCGGCTTTTTCGTCGTAATTTTCAAATTCACGGTAAAAATAAACACTCGCCGCCGCCATTTCAACCAAGGTTTTACAGCGTTCACGTTGTGCTTTTACCAACTGAATTAAATTTACTTCTTCTTGCTCTGCGTCAATATCGAGTTGCTTTAAATGCCAAGTCAAATACGGAACAATCTCACTCGGTTCGCTGTGCATCAAATAATGGTGATTGAGCCACAACAATTTTTCCATGTTGAACGTGGAAGCCGCGCTATTCACGTCTGCAAGGTCAAAAAATTCAATCATTTCAGCAATTGAAAAAATTTCTTGATCGCCGTGTGACCAACCCAAACGCACTAAATAATTAAGTAATGCTTGTGGTAAATAACCGTCATCTCGAAATTGCATCACGCTTACCGCGCCGTGACGTTTTGATAAACGCGCCCCGTCTGAACCTAAAATCATTGGCAAATGTGCGTATTTTGGCAACGGTGCGTTTAAGGCTTTTAAAATGTTAATTTGTCGCGGCGTATTATTGATATGGTCATCACCACGAATAACGTGCGTTATTTTCATGTCCATATCATCAACGACAACCGTTAAATTGTAGGTTGGTGAACCGTCCGTGCGAGCAATCACTAAATCATCAAGCTCTTTATTGGCAACGCTAATTTCACCTTTCACTAAATCAGGAATCGTAATCACGCCATCAATGGGCGTTTTAAAACGTACAACCGTTTTGTCACTTTGTGGTTTATGCGCGTCGCGGCACAAACCGTTGTAACGCGGTTTTTCTTTTGCCACCATTTGCTGTTCACGCAAAATATCCAAATCTTCTTTGCTGCAATCGCAATAATAAGCGTGACCTGTTTCGAGTAATTTGGCGATGATTTCTTTATAACGTGGAAAATTGTGCGTTTGAAACGACGGCTCCGTGTCGTAATTCAAACCGAGCCATTCCATGCCGTCAAAAATCGCTTGTACGGATTCTTGGGTTGAGCGTTCTAAGTCTGTGTCTTCAATTCGCAAAATAAATGTACCACCATGTTTACGCGCATAAAGCCATGAAAATAAAGCGGTACGCGCTCCACCAACGTGCAAATAACCCGTTGGACTTGGCGCAAAACGTGTAATAACTGTCATTGTTTAAAACCTGAAAAGTGAATAAGTAATTGATTTCGTGATTCGTAAAGATTGCCATATTTTCGATATTTATGCACCCACACCCTATTTTTAAGTTTATTTAGTTCTAATTTTTAGATACCACTATCGAATATCATCATTTTATTTTCGCCCCACTTTTCTTTACCATTCAAAGCAACGCAACAAATACAAGGCATAAAAAAATCATGAGCCAAAGCCGCATCATGCCAGGGTTTCGCCCAACAATTAGTTTCACGGTGTTTTATTTAAGTTTGGTGGTGTTAATTCCGCTCAGTACGTTGGTTTTCAAAAGTTTTGAACTCAATTTTAATGATTATCTAACTATCATTACGAATCGTCGGGTTGTTTCCGCATTTCGAGTAAGTTTTGGCACGGCTTTGGGCGCGGCGATTATTGCCAGTTTTTTTGGTTTTATCGTAGCATGGGTTTTGACACGCTATTCGTTTGCGGGTAAACGTTTTTTTCACGCCATTATTGATTTACCTTTCGCGCTACCAACTGCGGTTGCGGGGATTGTGTTAGCGACGATTTTTCAACCCAGCGGTCTTTTGGGTAAATTCCTCAAAGAAAATTTCGATTTGCAAATTGGTTTCAAACCCGCAGGTATTGTGGTTGCGCTAATTTTTATCAGTATTCCATTTGTGGTGAGAACCATTGAACCCGTGTTGCAAGACTTCGATTCACGCATGGAAGAAGCCGCTTCAAGTTTAGGCGCAACGCGCTGGCAAGTTTTCACCAAAATCATTTTTCCCAACATTTTCCCCGCGTTATTAACAGGTTTTGCGTTGGCATTTGCGCGAGGTGTTGGCGAATACGGTTCAGTGATTTTTATCGCAGGTAATTTGCCTTATGTTTCCGAAATTGTGCCTTTATTGATTATCACGAAATTAGAACAATACGATATGGCGGGAGCAACGGCGATTGCGCTCACGATGCTTGTGATTTCGTTTTTATTATTGTTGCTGATTAACTTGTTGCAACATTGGGTTCGCAAACGTTCAGGACAACTTTAGGAATTATTTATGAGTGCAGCTATTTCAACACGGGTTCATCAATCAACGCTCGAAGATGCAAATTGGGTACGCTGGACTTTAATTACCATTTCGTTGGGATTTATGGTTTTGTTTTTATGCGTGCCGTTGGTTTTGGTCATTATTCAAGCGTTCTCAAAAGGATTCAGCGCGTATTTTTCAGCGTTGAGCCAACCCGATATGCAAGCGGCAATGCGTTTAACGTTATTGACGGCGTTTATTACCGTGCCATTAAATACGGTTTTTGGTGTCGCGGCGGCGTGGGCAATTACTCGTTTTGAATTTCGCGGCAAAGATTTGTTGATTACGTTGATTGATTTACCGTTTTCGGTTTCGCCCGTAATTTCAGGCTTGATTTTCGTGTTGATGTTTGGCGCACAAGGTTGGTTTGGCAGTTGGTTTGTTCAGCACGATATTAAAATTATTTTCGCTGTGCCTGGCATTGTTTTAGCGACGTTGTTTATTACTTTTCCCTTTGTTGCACGGCAACTGATTCCGTTGATGCAAGAAATGGGAAGCGAAGAAGAAGAAGCCGCTTTATCACTGGGCGCGAGTGGTTTGAAAACGTTTTTTTTGATTACATTGCCAAATATCAAATGGGCGTTGCTTTACGGTGTTTTGCTGTGAAATGCACGCGCAATGGGTGAATTTGGCGCGGTGTCTGTGGTTTCGGGACACATTCGCGGCATGACAAATACATTGCCGCTTCACGTCGAAGTCAGTTACAACGAATACGACAGCGTTTCAGCGTTTGCGGGTGCGTCGATTTTGGCTGGACTTGCGGTTATTACATTGATTTTAAAAACGTTTTTGGAATGGAAACAAAAAAATAATTCGTAAATTCAGTCACTAAATTCAATCAATTAAAACTTTGGGTCTAATTGGAAACAACAATTTAAACGCAGTGCCTTGACCTAATGTCGAATCAACTAAAATGTGACCACCCGAACTATGCACCATTCCACTCACTGTCGATAATCCCAAACCCGTGCCTTCACCTTGTTCTTTGGTTGTGAAAAACGGATCAAACATCCGTTTAATCACACCTTCCTCAATGCCCGTGCCGTTATCGGATACGCTCAACACAATAAAATCACCGCCCATAATGTCCGAACAAGCACGGCAAATATGATTTTCAAAATGCAATTTGTCTAACGAAATAGAAATAATTCCACCGCGTTCTTTCATGGCATCTCGCGCATTCACCGCTAAATTTGTAAGAATTTGGTGCAAATCAATCGCATCAATTTGAATGTTATCCTCGCATATATCGCGTACAACGCACGTTTCACAATCGTTGTGATTGATCTGACACGGATTTGTAAATTCAAGTTTGATTCGACTCGTAAGCGAAGGACGCAACATCGCCAAAACTTCGTTGATGACTTCTTGTGTGGGTTTGATGTCTATTTTTTTCGCGCTGTTCTCTTGACGACAATACGCCATCATTTTTGAAATGAGTGACATCGCACGTTTGCCCGCTTCATCAATTTGTTTCGTGTTGTTTTCAAGTTCAGTTTTTAATCCGTCTACACCTTTACCTGTCAAATCATCACTCACATCTTTATTCATTTCGTTGTAGCCCAACATACACGCCAAAATGTTATTAAAATCGTGAGCAATCCCTGATGTTAATCGCCCAATACTTTCTAATTTTTGCATATGATTCATTTGGTCAATCAAAACCGCATTTTCATCATAAGAGCGTGTTAATTCCGTAGCGCGTTTTTCTGTTTCAACGGTTTGAAGCATCAACTCTTCGTTAGCAATCGCTAAATCTTCATTCAGCACAGACAACTTCTTGGCTTGTCTAATCAATTCTTGATTTTTAAGCGTAAGTTCTTCGGCTTGCTTGGTTTGTATTTCATTTAGAGAGAAAAGAGCGTGAAGATTCACGGCAATTTCTTCGTTTGCTCGAGCAAGTTCATTGTTTGATCGTATAAGTTCTTCGGAACGCTTGTCTTTTTCTGCGTATTGCAACATCAACTCTTCATTCACAAGCATAAGTTCATTGGCTCGTTCTTCTTTTTCAAAATTTTGCAATTCCAACTCGTTATTCACAATAACAAATTCAGCCGCTCGTTTTTCTTTTTCAGAATTTTGAAATGCTAACTCTTTATTTGCAGTAATGAGTTCAGCCGCCCGCGCCGCTTTTTCAGCATTTTGAACAATTAACTCCTCATTTACCGTAGCAAATTCCTCATAAATGACCGTTAACTTCTCGCCTAAAGCAATCGATTTACGAAGCTCCTTTTCTAGTTGAAAATTTTGAAGCTCTAACTCTTTATTCGCATCAATAAGTGCCGTTATTCGTGCTTCTTTTTCAGTGCTTTGAAATATCCGTTCACTATTCATAAGTACAAATTCAGACAGCCACGCTTTTTTTTCTGCATTTTCAAGTGTTAGCAGATGATTTGTAAGCGTTTCTGAATTTGCGCTTTCTTCCAACCCTTTATTGGTGGCAATAACCAGTTCAGTTGCCTTCTTGTTTATTTCAAAAATGTCAGTGACTTCGGCAAGTGAACCTATTCTTTGCCCTAATTCGTTAATAATTGGGCTTGCTCTAATGAGCAGTTGATGTCCGCCAATTAACGAGATAGATTCGATCATTCCGTTGAGTTCACGGAGCAAATTAGCTTGATGTTGTGGGTTTTTATGAAATAAATCGATACTTTTTCCAATTAAATTTTCCGCGCTAAAATTGGGTAAATCTATTTGAATATCGAGTTCAGCCTTACTCAATAAAAGCAGTGCCGCTTTATTGATGTAAGTAATTTTTCGATCACAATCTGCACAAATAACGCCTACGCTGAGATTGTGCAGTCCCATGATAAATTTTGAAAAATCAGCCGCATTCTTTTCGTTTTCTGTGTTTTGAACGGTCATATCTGAATTTAATTTCATAAGTATATTTGGCAAAAAAATTTTGATTCGTGATAAATAAGCCAACACCCTATTTTGCTTGCTTCCTTGTGTCACAGTTTTTTCCGAATGTTTATTCAAATCGCTTTGAATTGTTGAGGGTGATTTTTCAATCTTATCATACTCATGACAACTGCTTATAATGCAGCGCATCATTTTTATTTTTATTCAATTTGAAGGTCAAAAAATCATGAAATTAGGGACGGCATTAACGCCAAATGCAACAAAGGCAATGTTATTGGGTAGCGGTGAATTAGGTAAAGAACTCGTCATTTCATTACAGCGTTTTGGCGTAGAAGTGATTGCAGTTGATCGTTATCCCAACGCGCCAGCTCATGCTTTAGCGCATCGTGCTTATGTTATTGATATGACTGATGGCAAAGCATTGAAAGCGTTAATTGCCAAAGAAAAACCGCATTTTATTATTCCAGAAATTGAAGCTCTTTCGACTTCAGCACTGGTTGAAATTGAAGCCGAAGGCAATTGCACGGTTGTACCGAATGCACGCGCCATTCAATTAACGATGAATCGAGAAGGCATTCGCACACTTGCCGCTGAAACGTTGCAAATACCGACTTCAAGTTATGCGTTCGCGGAAACGTTTAAGGAATTAAAAGCCGCCGTTGACAATGGCATTGGTTATCCGTGTTTTGTCAAACCAACTATGTCATCGTCGGGCAAAGGTCAATCGATGGTCACAACCGATCATGAATTGATTGCCGCGTGGGGTTACGCGAAAAACAGTGCGCGTGTTGATACGGGCAAAGTCATTGTGGAAGGCAAAATTGATTTTGATATTGAAATTACATTACTCACGGTGCGAGCGTTGAATGCTGACGGTGTTGTTGAAACGTATTTTTGCGAACCGATTGGACACACGCAAGAAAGTGGCGATTACCGTGAAAGTTGGCAACCTCAAATCATGACGAGTCAGGCTCTTGCAAACGCCCAACAGATTGCGAAAAAAATTACGGACGCGATGGGTGGCTTGGGATTATTTGGCGTGGAATTATTTATTTGTGGCGACGATGTGTGGTTTAGTGAAGTCAGTCCGCGCCCGCACGACACGGGACTTGTGACACTGTTAACGCAAGTGCAAAGCGAATTTGATTTACACGCCCGCGCCATTTTAGGTTTGCCTGTGAATGTGCAATTAAAAAGTCCTGGCGCGAGTGTCGTTATTTTAAGCCCCATCCACGCACAAGGCTTGATTTATAACGATTTAGAAAAAGCATTAAGCGTACCGAATACAGACGTGCGTTTATTTGGAAAATTTGAAGCGTTTCTTAACAGACGAATGGGAGTTGCTTTAGCAATTGCTGATTCTGCCGATACAGCACGCAAGAATGCGGCACAAGCTGCAAATATGGTGGTGATAACAACGAACTAAAGGTAATTATGTTATGCGTAATGGTGCGGTAATTTTGATGATGATGAGCTGGTGTGGTCAGGCTCACGCGGACATTTATAAAAAGGTAGTAGGCAACGACGGTGTGATTAGTTACACAAATAAAGCACCCACCGTTGCCGCAAAACCGATTATTAAAACAGTGGCGCGTCCCGTGACAGCAACAACGGGCTTTTTTTATAAATATCAAGATAGCGCGAAAAACGTTATTTACACTGATAAAGCGCGTACTGACGTGGCATTGATCAGCAAAATGAAAGTTACCGTACCCGCCGCGCCAACGATGCCAACGCAAGTGGCGTTCAATTCGCCATACCCATTGACGGCAACGTCGCCTTACGTCAATTTGAACAAAAGTAAATTTAGTAACTTAATTTCTCAAGCCGCCGCACGTCATCAAGTTGATGTGAAATTGCTTCACGCCGTTATTCAAACGGAATCGGCTTATCGTCCTGATGCAATTTCGTCAGCGGGTGCGGTGGGATTGATGCAATTGATGCCCGCAACTGCGAGCCGTTTTGGCGTGATTGATAGCAATAATCCACAGCAAAATATTGATGGTGGAACACGCTATTTAAGGCATTTGATGGATATGTTCCCAAACAGTTTAGATCTTGCCGTTGCGGCGTATAACGCGGGTGAAAATTCGGTGTTACGCCACAATAATTCCATTCCGCCCTACCCCGAAACACAAAATTACGTCAAACAAGTGATGGCGTTATACAAACAAAAATCGTAGGGATTCAAAGGCTGAATCCCTACAAAACGTGATTAAAAATTGATATTGCCTTGTAACCAAATTTTTTGCGTATCAGTATTAACCGTGTCCGCGCTGTAATTGGCATACTTCACCATCACAGAATAATGCTTCCCGATTTTTTTCACCGCTTGAAAATTCCACTCGTCACCGTAATGCTTACTGCCCGAATCATCGGTGTAATCGTGATAACTTCCCACCAACGTTAAGCTTTCATCCCAAACTTTCGCGCTGACTGTTCCAAATACGTCACGAATACCATTTACAGGCGTTGTCAAAAATAAATCTGCCCAACCTTGAAAAGCGTGGTTTGTGCCAAGTGGTGTATTGAATTGACCTTTAGCGTTGCCATCAAGTTGCTCCATCGCGCCTTGAAAATTTAAAAAATACGCCGTGAATCCACCCATAACGTTATAACGGTTTGCTTCATAAGCGACGGCACGATGCCCGTAATCTTGTTGAATCCCCCATTCGGCAGTGTAGAGCAAGCTGTAATGCTCATAAAATTTTGGTGTTGCACCGTTCAAACGCACACCAAACGTTTGGCTCGATTTATTACGAATGGCGACGCTCGGATCGGTGTAATCGAGCCAATAACCGTAACCAATCAAGTTGCCGTAATCACCCAATTTGTAATTGACGTTCACAATGGGCGCGTCAATGTTTTCGGTTGTCGATAAAAACGTTTGAACATTTCCAATGTAACCCGCGTTAATTGTGGTGTTGGGCAGTGATTTATTGGTCACTAATACCGAATCAAACGTGGTTTCCAATTGTCGCCAGCCCACGTTACCGATAAAACGATCGTCATCAAATTTGATACGTTGACGACCACCTTTAATCACCGTGTCAGGAATATCGGAATAACTCAACCATAATTGGTTTAATTCATTGAGCGAAGGATCGGCGATATTAGAAAACGCAGGTTTATTGCCACGTCCGTTGTTGTAATCGTCTTGTAAAGCGTGTGTCCCTTCGTATTCAGCAAAACCTTGAATACCGAAAAATTTTGGTGAAAGCACTCCAATTCGAGTGCGAACCGTGTTGGCATTTGCTGTTTTTGCAGCTCCAGCGTCTTGATTCACATTTTCCCAACGGTAATTGATGTCGGCTTTAATTGCGCCACCGTCACCAAACTTCAAAGCGTCTTCAATCGTTTTATCAATATCTGCCGATGCGGCATGAGCAAAAAATAACGTAGAAAAAAATGCCGCCGTAAGCGGCACAGCGTGGAGATAACGCTTCATAAAAAATCCTCTTTGTTAATGCGTGTGATCGCATTCAGATAAAAAAGTAAGCAAGCTCTCTCGATATTTGTAGTAATCGGGATGATCAAGCAAACCTTGACGTGTGCGTGGACGGGGTAAATCAATGATTTCAATTTTGCCAACGCGTGCATTTGGACCATTCGTCATCATTACTACGCGGTCTGCCAATAAAATCGCTTCGTCTACGTCATGCGTAACGACAATCGCGGTAACGTGTGTGCGATCCCACACTTCCATTAAAACCTCTTGTAATTCCCATCGTGTCAATGAATCGAGCATTCCAAATGGTTCATCAAGGAGTAGTAACTTGGGTGATAAAGCAAACGCACGCGCTATGCCAACTCGTTGGCGCATACCGTTTGACATCTCACCCGCTTTTTTATGAATCGCGTCACCTAAACCAACTCGTGTTAAATAATAGGTCGCAATGTCTTCGCGTTCTGCTTGGCTGGTGTGTGGATAAACTTTATAAACACCGAGCATCACATTTTCAAACGCGCTCAACCAGCCAAATAAACTAGGGGCTTGAAATACCACACCACGATCAGGTCCTGCACCGTTAATTTCACGGTTATCTAAAATAATGCCGCCTTCAGAAATTTCGCTTAACCCCGCAGTCATCGATAAAACCGTTGATTTGCCGCACCCCGAATGTCCAATAATTGAAATAAATTCGCCTTTTTTCATTTTCAAATCAAAGCCATCAACCACTTTTACCTTGCTGTTACCGTCTGGTGTTGGATAGATTTTTGAAAGTTGTGTGTATTCTAAATAGCGTGATTTTCCTAAATTGGATTGGCAAGCAATGTCTGGCAACGAAACATTTTGCCAATTTTCACTGGTATTTGGGCGCACGTTAGGTAAGGCAATTTTGTCATTGCTTGCTTCATTGGCTTTTTCAATTCCCATCGCCATAAGATAACGAGTAATTTCACCTCGCAAGCGTTTGAAATTTTCGTTGTGATTGAGTTCGGTGCGATTTCGTGGACGCGCAATATCAACGCTAAAACTTTCACCAAACGTCGCATCGGGGGCAAGCGTGAGCGGAATCACTCTGTCCGCCATATAAATTGCTTCGTCCACGTCGTTGGTAATCAAAATAACGGTCTTTTTTTCTTGTGACCAAATTTGCAAAATTTCATCTTGCAAATTCCCGCGAGTTAATGCGTCCAAAGCACTGAGCGGTTCATCTAAAAGCAAAATTTCAGGATTTGCCGCCAATGCTCGTGCCACATTCACGCGTTGACGCATACCGCCCGAAAGTTCAGCAGGTTTTTTGTGCATTGCCGCGCCTAAATTCACCATCTTCACATATTTTTCAGTGTGAAAATGACGTTGATCTGCTGTCCAATGTTTGAAAATTTCATCAACCGCTAACGCCACATTTTCGTAAACGGTAAGCCACGGCATCAGCGAATAATTTTGAAATACGACACCTCTATCTGGTGCAGGCTCGGTAATCGGTTCACCTGATTTTAAAATTTCGCCACTATCTGCTTGCAATAATCCAGCAATTAACGATACGAGCGTTGTTTTACCACTACCTGAAAATCCAACAATCGCAATAAATTCGCCTTCAACAATGTCGAGATTGATATTTTTTAAAATAGAAACGGCGTTGCTGCCTTCGCCGTAAGATTTACAGACGTTTTTGAGTGAAAGTAAAGGCGTTGTCATTGCTAGCTCCTAGACGTTGCGACCGAATGAAAACACTTTTTGGAACGATTGCATGATGCGATCCAAAATGAAACCGATAATCCCAATCGTGAACACGGCAACCATGATTTTACCCAAAGAATGTGAACTGCCATTTTGAAATTCGTCCCAAACAAATTTACCTAAACCTGGATTTTGTGCGAGCATTTCAGCCGCAATTAAAACCATCCAACCCACGCCAAGCGACAAACGCATTCCCGTAAAAATGTACGGCAGTGCAGAAGGCAAAATGATTTTTTTGATTTGTGTCATGTAACTCAAACGCAGCACTTTACCAACGTTGACTAAATCTTGATCTATTGACGATACGCCAACCGCTGTATTGATTAACGTTGGCCACAACGAACAAAGCGTGACGGTAATTGCTGACGTTAAAAAGGATTTATCAAACCACGAATCATCGGTTGTTTCATACATTGCGCTCACTAATAACGTCACGATAGGCAACCACGCCAACGGTGAAACGGGTTTAAAAATTTGAATCAGAGGATTTATGGCGGTATTCACAACAGGACTCATGCCGCAAATAATGCCAAGCGGAACAGCGAGAATCGTCGCAATAAAAAATCCTGCGAAAACGGTATATAAACTGGTGAAAATTTGATCTAAATACGTTGGTTTTCCTGTGTATTTACGCAATTTCAGAGGTGGTGTATTTGAGTCTTCGGCTTTGAGTTTTTCGTAACGTACTTTTTGGCGTTCGTAAAATTCCACTTCTTTTTGACGTTCTTCGTGATAATTATCGACTAAACCACCGACTTCTTCCCACACCGCTGTCGGATTTGGAATCGCCCCCAAACTGGTGTGAACTTGTGACGCGCCAGCACTCCACAAACTTAAAAAAATCATAAACGCGATAATTGGTACGCCCATAATCAACCATAATTGGTGTAGTTGCTGTTTGGGATTTTCACCTGCACAAATTTTTACGAGTGGGATAAACCACGTCAGCCCTGTAATGTTTAAAAATTTAATTAGTTTGTTCATCTTGAAACCTATTTTTTAAATACGATGTGAACGCAAAAATGTTTACGTTCACATTTTGATTCTTGGCGCGAATTACTCAACGATTTTGCCGCCCACGACTTTTTGTTTGCCTTTCAAACCAATGGCGAAATGCGTTAAATAATCGTTTGGTTTATTGGCATCAAAACTCACACCGTCAATAAAATCAGCTTGCGCCCCTTTAAAGCCCGAATCATTTTCAGCGGGAAAATCAGTGGCTTTTGCTTTACCTTCAGCAATCAATTCTTTTGCCGCCGCTTGATAAATATCAGGTCGGAAGGCTTTTTTTGCGGTTTCTAAATACCAGCTATCGGGTTTGGGTTCATTGATTTGCCCCCAACGACGCATTTGCGTTAAATACCAAACTGCGCCGCTGTAATACGGATAGCTGGCGTTGCCGCGAAAAAATAGGTTGAAGTTGGGAAGGCTGCGTTTATCGCCTTTTTCATATTCAAACGTGCCAGTCATGCTGTTCGCAATTACACTGCTGTCCGCGCCAACGTATTTTGCATCGGAAATAATTTTGACCGCTTCAACACGATTTTTATTGTTTTCGGCATCCAGCCACATGGACGAGCGTATCAATGCTTTAACCACTGCGATATGGGTATTGGGATATTTATCCGCCCATTCTTTAGACACACCGAATACTTTTTCAGGCACATCTGTCCACAACTCATCATCGGTAATCACTGGCACGCCAACACCTTTTGCAACCGCTTGTTGATTCCAAGGCTCACCGACGCAATAACCTGAAATCGTCCCTGCTTCAAGTGTTGACGGCATTTGTGGTGGTGGTGTGACTGACAACAAAACATCAGCATCAATTTGACCGCCAATGTCTTGCGGTGGCGAGTAATAACCTGGATTGATACCGCCTGCCGCGAGCCAATAACGCAATTTCATGTTGTGGCTAGAAACGGGAAATGTCATGCCCATGTTGAAGGATTTGCCAGCTTTTTTGAAATCGTCAACGACTGGTTTTAAGGCATCGGCTTTAATCGGATGAATCGGTTTGCCGTCTTTTGCAGGAACATTGGGTTTCATTTTTGCCCAAACGTCGTTGGAAACCGTAATTGCACTGCCGTTTAAACCTAAACTGAATGCAGTAATCACGTCTGCTTTTGTACCAAAACCAATCGTTGAACCGAGCGGAACGGGTGCAAGCATATGAGAACCATCGAGTTCACCGCTAATCACGCGGTCTAAAACAACTTTCCAATTGGCTTGTGCTTCGAGTTTGACAAAAAGTCCTTCTTCTTCAAAAAAACCTTTTTCAGCGGCAATCGCAAGCGGTGCCATGTCGGTCAGTTTGATAAAACCAAATTTTAAATCGGGTTTTTCGATGTTTTTAACAGCGAATGCTGACGTTGAAATTGAGGCAAGTGTGAGGGCTAAAGCAAGGGGTTTTAAAACAAATGTTGAAATGGATTGCATGGCATAAACTCCGTAAAGTGATTGTGAAATATCACGTTACGCAGTGCAGAATCAGTGCCACAAATTTTAAGCGTCATTTTTAAACGCTATCCGATTGAATTTAAAGTTAATAAATTTTAAAAAATGTAAATTCACTTAAAAATAAAGCGATTTTATTTAGTGCGGGGAATGTAACGGGGTGAAAATGTTCGCACCAAAAAAGTGCTTTTTGATTTAACGCACCGTTCCCACTTTGACTATGCGGGAACGGAAAAAGGAAATTTTTATTTTTCTAGCAACGCTAATTTATCAGCTTTGCCGTTCCAGTCATCTGCATCCGACAATGGATCTTGAACTTCGGTAATCACAGGCCATTTTTTGGATAATTCCGCATTCAATTGAATGAATATTTCTTGACCTTCTGGCAACTCATCTTCAGCAAAAATAGCATTTGCGGGGCATTCAGGTTCACACAAGGTGCAATCAATACATTCATCAGGATCAATCACTAAAAAATTTGGTCCAACGTGAAAGCAATCGACAGGACAAACATCTACACAATCAGTAAATCTACATTTAATACAATTTTCAGTAACAACAAAAGCCATAATCTAATACTCAGAAAGGATAATAGTGGGGTTATTCGGAGGCGGTATCTTAGCAGAAAGTTATTGTTTGCTAAACAAATGCACCGCTGGCACGGGTGTTTTTTGCTGTAAACAATGGTATGCCGCATTTTCATATTTAATCGTTAACGATTGCGCGTTTTCATGTTCGATTAAATACTTTTCTGCTTCAATGGCAGTTAAATCCTTCATCATAAACGTCGCAATACATTGACACGCTTTGCTTACACGCGCTTTGTCGTTGTCAGGATTTGCAGAACCTTTTAACTCACGTTGCACACATTGATTTTCAAATGTCTGTTCAAATTTTTGTTTGTCGCTTGCCGTAACGGGCGTATTAAGCAACGTGTGACTAATCGGTGTTGCTTGCTCTACGCCGTTTGTTTGCATTTTATTTGAAGGCGTTTTTTCATCCGAACAACCCGCAATTAACAACGCGCCAATCACACCAAAGCTAACAATGATTTTTTTTATAAAGTGATGTTTTTTCATGAAATTACACAAAGAATAGGTAAAATGGCATTATGCTAGAATTATGTAGAAAAGCAACGCGAGGTTTATTTCCCTTCCACATTTTGATTAAGTTTACGCATGAATCCCCTTTACAATCAATCACCTTACAAAGAAGCTCTCGCGGCATTTTTAAAATTTTGTCATCAAAAAACGTATCCGAGCAAAGTTAATATCATCAACATTGGTGATATTGGTGATCGGCTATTTTTTATTATTGATGGTTCAGTAGCAATTCTTGCCGAAGATGACGAACACGAAAACAGTCACGAACTCATTTTGGCGTATTTAAACAAAAATGAATTTATTGGCGAAATCGGCATTTTTAAAGGTGAAGAAATACGCAAAGTAAACGTATGTACGCGTGAACAATGCGTATTAGCTGAAATTAGCTACGTTCGCTTTAAAGCCATTTTACGCAAAGAATTATTAGCTTACGCACCCGATATTTTGTATTTAATCAGCGAACAACTGTCTTCTCGTTTGCTGAACACCAGCCGAAAATTATGTGAATTAGCGTTTATTGATGTTGAAGGGCGAATTGCTCGCACGTTGCTCGATTTGTGTAAATCCCCCGATGCCATCACGCACCCCGATGGAATGCAATTACACATTTCACGGCAAGAAATTGGGCGGGTTGTTGGTTGTTCACGCGAAATGGCGGGGCGAGTTCTCAAAGAATTGGAACGCAAAGGCGTTATTTCTTCACACGGAAAAACCATTGTTGTTTTTGGTACACGCTAATTTTTAAGATTCTTTTTGTTATCCGTCAGGTCGTGCCTAGTAATTTTTACGAAAATAACTATAATCCAAAAATGTCCCGCAACATCAAATTTAAGGCAAGATTATGAATAAGCAAGCAAGCAAGCAAGCAAGCAAGCAAGCAAGCAAGCAAGCAAGCAAGCAAGCAAGCAAGCAAGCAAAAAATTATTTAGTTCGTTTTACGATAGTCAAGGCTTTTTTTGCCTTAAATTTTCTCAAATCAACTTTACATAACCCACGAGTGCATGGCATGAGTGGGTTTTTTATTGCCTTAAATTTTTAGGAGATACCAATATGGCTAACATTCTAGTAATCGATGACGATGAAGACATCTGTGATTTACTTCAAATAGTTTTAACTGCTGACGGACATCAGGTTGCTTTAGCCGAAGATGGTGAAAAAGGGATTGAGCTTTATCGCAAGAAGAAGTTCGACTTAATTATTACTGATATTCTGATGCCCAACAAAGATGGAATTAACGTTATCGTGGATATTATTAACGGCGGTAATCGTGTGCCAATTATTGCGATTTCAGGTGGTAGACGCGCCATCTCCAGCGACTTTAATTTGCAATCAGCAGAATTACTGGGCGTGACAGCAACGCTTAAAAAACCTTTCACTGCATCAGAGATGCGCCGAACCATCAAAAAAATACTGGGTTGATTTTCCTGTAACGTTTTTTTGAGAAAAAAGCGTTTAATTGAGTTGTTATTTAATCGCGGTGTTTCAACATTGAAACACCGCCTTTTTTTATCCCAAACAATTTCGACAATAAAAATTATTTTT